>CAZSFB010000270.1:0-4757 GCA_964606035.1 uncultured bacterium
CAAGTTGCGCCAATCATTGCCGCTGAATCCGAAGGCCATGTCAGCTGCGCTGTCGTCGCCGGTATCCACACAGGGACTGACAGGATCCAGGAACAGCTCCCCGCTGGCCGCAGCCAGGAACGGATCCGCACCAAGCTGAAGATTCAGAACACCGAAATCCGACTGTGTGCAGGAATTGGTAAAGAGGGATGTGGAGCCGGAATCCACCGAATCGTTGGGGGTATTGCCCCAAAAGACCGAGTTGATGAACTGGAGGTTCGTGCCCGAGTCCCAGTTATACAGTGCACCGCCATCAGAGGAAGCGCTGTTTCCGGAAAACGACGAGTTGATGATAATGGTCACGTCCACCTGGTACGCGTTGATCGCACCGCCGAAACCGGGCCCGCCTGCACCTGCCACATTGCCGGTGAAGTCAGAGTTCAGGACCACAAGAAAGTTGTCAATGCTGCTGTAAATGGCGCCTCCGTGGTACCATGAACTGTTGTTGCGGAAGTCCGTATCCGACAGAATCACGTAGCTGCCGGTGCCGTACATGGCGCCACCCTGGAAGCTGGTATTGGTGTTACCGGAGACGGTCACCCGCTCCAGAAGGAGCTCACTGTCCTCGGCGTAGATGCCTCCACCGTAGTTGTTGGAGCTGTTCGACAGGATGCGGGAGTCCTGCACACTCGCCTCACCCTGGAGAACACAGAGACCCGCACCGGAACCGTTGCCCGAATCTCCCTCGGCCACATTATCCCGCAGGATGATGTTTCTGAGAATAAAGCCGTACCAGCCGTCATTGAGGACGCCCGCACCACAACCGTCCGTGCCTGAACCCGCAGCGTAGCCACGGGTAACGATAAATCCGTCAAGAACGGTGTCGTCGCCATCAACAAAAACCACGTGGGTAGCATCACCTGTCGATGCGCTGGAGTTCGAGTCAGTGTCACCGGTAAGAACCGTATGAACAACGGGGGATGCGGGACGCTGTCCCAGATTGAGTTCTGTCCCGGTAAAGCCTCCGTATACCTGGATACCTTCGGAGATATTCACGACTGGGCCGGTTCCGGTTGACCGGTAGGTGCCGCGCTTCACCCACACCTGTCCGCCGGGAACACCGGCGAGGCTATCAACGGCAGACTGGATGCTCCCCATGGCATTGGACCAAGACGAACCATTCGCCGCACCAGAAGCCACGGTTGCCACGTGCCGGGTGTTGTAGTGGATCCGGAGAAAACGGGTCGTGCTGTTTGATCCGTCGGTGACCTGGATACCGATGGTGCAGGAGCTGCCGAGTACCGGGCAGGTGCCGCCTACGGTACCGTCACCGGCCACCGTGCCGAAGGTGCAGCTTCCGCCATTGCGGCTGTAGGTAAGTGCCCAGGGACCCGGAGCGTCGATGGAATCATCACCGTCCGCCTGGAAGACCGGAGTGTCGCCAGTTGCACAGTTGACCTCGGTATAGGGTTCTGTCGCGCTCAGGTTGGTAAAGACCGGAGCATCGTTGACCGGACTGACCGTAATGTCGATGGAACCGGTGACGGTAGCACCCGGTTCCGTGTCAGTAACATCAAAGCTGAAACCATCGAGGCCGTTGAAATCGGCATCTGGCACATACCGGACCGTCGCCGGAAGCGTGAGCGGAAGAACCAGCGGATTACCGTTCAAGTCCCGGACCTCGCCATTGCCCGGAGGTGTGCTGATTGACGACAGGACAACGGTATCTCCGTAGTTCAGGTCCGGGTCGTAAGTGGCGGTCAGATCCGGCGTCGTGGACAGCCTAAGTTCAACGAGAACGTAAGAGTCTTCATCCACCGACGTGAAGAAGTTTGCCGCCACCGGCGGTACCGGAGCCACCGGTACGCGGTTCACCGTGAAGTTCGCGACCGCGTTATGTGTGAGGCCGCAACGGTCCTGAACAGTGAAAGTCACGAAATCCTCGCCGAAGAAGCTCGCATTCGGTGTGTAACGGACCGCAAGCCCGTTGCCATTTCCCTTGGTTACAGAACCGGAGGGAAGCGTCAGTGCGCCACCGATATCATCAGTAATTGCCGCGCCATTCAGGGGTGTGCTGACGGAAAGGATCCGGATGTCTCCGTCGGCTCCTGCGAACGTGGTGCAGGTGCCGGCATCGTCTATGGTATCGGGGTCGGTGCCGTCCAGTGTGAAATTAACGAACGTGTCCTGGTCCAAGGTGAGACTCTTGCCGAGGGCCCGCGGAGCATCGGCTACCGGGATAACGTCGATGGAAACCGTCGCCGTTGAAGTCAGCAGTGTGCTGTCGGTGACCGTGAAATCGAACGAATCGTCAATGTCCACATCCGGGTTTGACGTGTAACGGACCGTCACCGGCACTGCGAGCGGAAGCGCACCGGCGAGCGGTGCGCCGCCGAGAGTCGTCAGGACGCCGCTGGCGGGCATGACCGGAAGGGCCGTGAGCTGGAGCGAATCGCCCGTGTCGGGGTCCGTGGCGTCAATCAGGATCGTTACGGTCGAGTCTTCGGATACGCTCACATTCTGCGGTGTGGCTGTGGGTGCATCGTCCGACGGGGTGATGCTGATGGAAATCGCCCCGTTTGCCGAGACATTGAAATCGTCCGTCACGATGTATTCAAAATTTTCGGTGACGTCGCGGTCGGGTGCCGGTACATAGCGAACCGTGACCGGGAGGTCCACCGGGAACACAATGGGGCTGCTGTCGGTATGAGTCACCTGGCTTCCCGCGTCCAGGCCGCTGAAACCGGTCAGGACGGGATTGTCCACCTCGATGATTCCGACCGTGTCCGGGTCGTCGTTATGATCCACATCCGTTGCATCCAGAAGAATGTCCACAAAGCCGTCCTCCGGTGCGGTGGCCGAAACCGGAACCGGAACCGGGGCATCCGCCACCGGGATGATGAACACCTCCACGTCGGTGAGGGTTGTGAGCGCAGTCTCGCCAGTCGCACGTTCGGTGGAGTTCGCTTCGAGGGTAATGAAGAAGTTCAGGTCGAGGTTGGCCTCAGGAATGATCTTGAGTCCCGCGAGCTGAGCCGTGGTGAGCGAATAGACGCCACTTCCGAAATAGGAACCGTTGGACAGGAAGGTTCCTTCCGGAACCCCTGACACTACAATTGTCGAGAGATCCTCTGATCCGTCAGAGTCCACAAGCGACGCAGTGATATTGAGGGGTATCAGGGTATCTTCGTAACCTTCGGCGGATACCGAAAAGACCGGCGGGTCCGGTACCGGTGTGACAGTGATTTCCGCGCCGGTGACCACTTCGGAACGCTCATCCGGTGTGGTGAGCTGGTAGGTGAAACTGTCGGTTCCACTCCAGTTGGCATCAGGGGTGTAGGTGACTGTGAGCGGCTCACTCCCCGTCAGGACATCAAAAGTACCGTGAGCAGGCGGCGTGAGAACCTTTACGTACAGCGACGTTCCACCGACGGCGGAGCTTCCGGAAATGGTGATCGAGAGCGGAGTGTCCTCAAGGGTTACCAGGTCCACCAGCTCGGTGGCCGACAGGTCCTCAATGGCATTGTCGGCGCCGCAGGCCGAAAGAACTGCCCCAAGGATGAAAATGCCCGCCGTCCGCCGGAAATAGTAACTGAAAAGCATGGATACCCGTCCCCCTGAACGAAATCGCAGAGCGTATAAGCCGACTGCTGTTTTCTTCCGACGCTCCGGGCCAACTGATGGATGAACCCTCCCAAGGACCGCTGGCGTACGAAAAGAGTTGAGAACGCTAGTGCATCCGGCCCCGGGTTACAAAAGGTGTAACAGGGGGTTTACAACTCATAATGCACATTTTTGGATCACTCTGGCCCTATGGTGGTAATTCAAATCACGTCCGCTCCGGGAGGTACCTGTGAAAAGCCGTTTTCCGGTATTTTTCCTCCAGCGGCCGTTGAGAAAAAAATGCCCCCGGCAGAAATTTTGCCGGGGGCATCCGTCCTGGAAAACCGGGGCAGCGTCAGACCGCGCGCAGGTTCACAGACTCAAAGTTCTGGAGCTTCTTCTGGCGGTTCTTTTCGTCCACGAACACGCACGAGGGCTCCCAGGCGCGGGCTTCCTCGTCGGTTACTGTGGAGAAATGGGCGATAATGATCCGGTCGCCCACGGCCACCTTGCGGGCGGCCGCGCCATTCACGCAGATCACGCCGGAGCCCCGCGGGCCCTCCAGCGCATAGGTGGAGAACCTCTCGCCATTGTCCACGTTCCAGATATCAACCGCCTCATAGGGCAGCAGGTTCGCCGCATCCATAAGGTCGCGGTCAATGGTCACGCTGCCTTCGTAGTGCAGGTCCGCCTGGGTCACTGTACAGCGGTGGATCTTGCCCCGGAGCATAGTACGCGTCGCCATGATCGTCTTCTTCCTTCTTCTTTCTGGTTACCGGGTCACCGCCGCCGTTTCCGTGGCGATCGGTGCCCTGTTTGTTTCCCCATGGTTCACACGGACCCCGGAGAGCACCGTGTTATCAATGAGCCTTGTGCCGCCGAACCGGACCGCCAGCGCAAAAACAGCGGGCCGCTCCAGCGTCTCTACCGGTTCCAGCGACTCTGCATCGCGGATCTCGGCGTAATCGAGGAGTCCTTCCGGTTCATCGGCGAGGATCTCCATGCTTGCATCCAGAACAGCCAGTGTGCGGGTTTCGCCGGCGGCCACCAGTGATTCAGCCTTCTCCAGCGCCCGCCGCAGCACGAGTGCCCGGCGGCGGTGGTCGGGCGTGAGATTCACGTTCCGGGAGCTCATGGCGAGCCCGTCGGCCTCGCGCACGAGTTCGCCGCCAATA
>CAZSFB010000271.1:0-4753 GCA_964606035.1 uncultured bacterium
TGGGCCGATCCTGTGATCGGTGCCATCGAGAACCTGACGGGCGCATTGAAGGATACGCTCGAAGCCGCCCTGCCGGACAATCTCGCCACCGACCTGCTGCTCAACGGCGTCATCGCCGGCGTTGGCAACGTCATTGTCTTCCTGCCACAGATCCTCATCCTGTTCCTTTTCCTGAGCCTCCTCGAAGACATCGGGTACATGTCCCGCGCCGCCATGATCGCCCACCGGGTCATGTCCCGCATGGGGCTGCCCGGAAAGGCGTTCATCCCGCTCATGTCCAGCTTCGCCTGCGCGATCCCCGGCATCATGGCGACACGCACCATCGAGGACCGGCGCGACCGCCTCGTCACGATCTGCATTGCGCCGCTCATCAGCTGCAGCGCGCGGCTCCCGGTCTATGCATTGGTTATCGCCGCTGTCTTCGACGCCAATCGCCCGGTGTTGGGGATTTTTACCGAGGGCGGCCTCGTGATGCTGGCCATGTATCTTTTGTCAATCACCATGGCGGTGGCCGCCGCCGCCATCATGAAGCGGACGATCCTCCCCGCGCCCCCGTCCGGCTTCCTGATGGAGATGCCCCCCTACCGGATGCCCCGTGTAAAGGACACGCTTCTCAACATGGTCCAGCGGTCGAAGGTGTTCCTCACCGAGGCCGGCACGATCATCCTGACCGTGACGGTCGCCCTGTGGTTCCTGCTTTCCTTTCCCCGGAACAGCCCGGAAATTGCCCGGCTGAAGGCCGAACAGGCAGAGATCTCCGCCCGCATCGGGCAGGCTCCCGGAGACCCGGGCCTTGAGGAACAGGCTGTCCAGGCGGCAAACCGCCTCGCGCAGGAGCGGCTGAACGGGAGTTATGCCGGCCGGGCCGGAAAAATCCTTGAGCCGGTCATCGAACCGCTTGGTTTCGACTGGAAAATCGGCATTGGGCTCGTGGGGTCGTTTGCCGCCAGGGAAGTCCTCGTCTCGACACTGGGCATTGTCTACGGTCTCGGCGAGGTGGGAGAGGATGACGTCTCGCTCCGTGAACGGATCCGCTCGGACGTGAATCCTCAGACAGGCCAGCCCGTCTTCACTCCGCTCACCGGACTGTCGCTGATGGTGTTCTTCGTCCTTGCCTGCCAGTGCATGTCCACGCTGGCCATCATCCGCCGCGAGACCAACTCCTGGCGCTGGCCCGCGTTCGTCTTCACCTACATGACGCTGCTCGCCTGGACGGCCTCGTTTTTCACCTACCAGGGCGGGCGGCTACTCGGCTTCGAATAACCCGCCGTCATAGATGTCGCCCGGACCGGTGAAGGTCCCGTCAGGAAGCCGCTCGAAGCGGCGCACCGAGATGATCGCGTCCCGGTTCAGGGGCCCATAGAGGTGCGGAAAGATTTTTGCCGGGTCCTCGTACTTGAGCGGCGCGGTCACAAGATCCCGGTCCACCTCCAGCACAAGATAGGGCCGCGGATCATCCCGGTAGTAGCGGTTGCCAACGGCCGCCAGTTCCCCGGCCGGATCGGTCAGGTGGATAAACCCCTCGTCGTAGAAAGTCTCGCTCACATAGGGATCGCCGGGGCCGAACCGCAGGAAATGCGGCTCTGGAACCAGATGGTACATGGGACCGGAAATCTCCCCGAGCCGGTCGCCGATCTCGCGCCGGGCGTCCTGCCGCCGGTAATCCAGCGGCGAGCGGTGCGCTCCCGCTCCGGACCGGTGCGCCTTCAGCACCACCGGATTTCTGGGGAGCCTGGGTTGCGCGGTTTTCGTCTTCTTCGGCGGCATGGTGCGATTATGGCTAGGCCGACGGGGCTTTCTCAACCCGCCGCTCATTCCAGGCGAATATCAGGTTTCCGCCAAGCAGCATCACCGCCACCGACAGGAACATCGCTTCGTAGCCCCAGCTTCCGGCGATGAATCCGAACACAAGCGGGGCCAGCACCCCGCCCACGCACCAGGCCCAGATAAACCATGCCGTGATCCGTCCGGCGTAGGCCGCGTCCCGGGCCCGGCTGATGGCCAGCGCATTAAGCAGCGGATTCACGTACGTCACGCCCGCCCCGAAGGCACTTCCGAGCAGAAACAACTGCCAGGTCTCCCGCATGAGCGGCATCAGTGCGATGGAACCCACGTAGAACACCATCGAGCCGTAGATCACCTGGTGCGTGCCGAACCGGTCCTGCGCCCGGCCCGCCATGAGCCGCAGGATGATCGCCACTACCGGGTAGGCAATGAAGAACGCCTGCCCGGACGCAAGTCCCCGCGAGCGGCTGAAGACGAGGATGAAGGTCGCCACCGCCGTGTAGGTGGCCACCTCGACCAGGTTGAAAACGAGAACCGGCACGATGCCGCGTTCCCGCATGAACCGGAAGATGTCATGCATGGGCGGATGCTTCCCGGTGCGGGGCGGCCGTGGCAGTTCCGGAATCCTCAGGAAGATGACAAACGAAATGACCGCCGTCGCGACCCCGAGCCAGCCCACCCACCTGAAGCCGTAACCTGTATAGATCCATTCGGAGATCACCGGCCCCGCCAGATGGGTCATGAGCGCCCAGACGCCGGTGATCATGAACACCACCGGCAGGTGCCGCGATGGGGTCATGTCCGCCTGGATCGCCACGGCCGAGGTATAGGTCACGATGAACCCGGTCCCGAGCAGGCACCGGTGAAGATATACCTCCCAGTTCACCTCCGAGGTCCCTGCGAGTCCCGCCGCCGCCACCGCCATGAGCAGGGAGCCGCCGAGGGCGAATGGCCTTCTTCCGATGCGATCCAGCCAGTGGCCGAGAAACGGAATGATGAAAATGGCGGCCCAGCCCCACAGGCTCATGATCCGGCCCACGTCGCCGGGTCCCGCGCCGATATCCTCCAGGTGCTTCGGAAGGACGTAGAACGCCATGAAGGTGAAGACGGAGAAAAATATCCCCGCCACCGGCAGCGCAAGCCGCCGCCAATCCGGTCCGCCCGTACCGCTCAAGGAGTCAATCAGCCGGGGGGCCAGCCGAGGGCGCGGCCGCCGAGCACGTGGAAGTGGAGGTGGAAAACGGTCTGGCCGCCGTTTTCACGGATGTTGTTCACGACGCGGTAACCGTTCGCGGCGATGCCGGTCTTTTCCGCAAGCAGCCGCACCTGCTGGAGCAGGTACGCCGCAAGTTCGCTGTCCGAGGGGTCCAGTTCGGCCAGCGAGACGATGTGCTTTTTCGGGATCACCAGGAAATGTACCGGCGCCTGAGGGTTGATGTCATGAAAGGCAATGCAGCGGTCGTCCTCGTGGAGGATTTTCGCCGGGATCTCCTTGCGGACGATGCGGCAGAAAAGACAGTTCGCTTCTGATGACATACCCTGAACCCTCCGGCGAAGACGCCTGAACCGGGCCACGGATTCCCAGAACAGCTGTCCGCGTACCGGTCCCAAAATCCCTCCGCCCCGGATGGTTCTGTATATAGGGACCCGCACAGCCCCATTCAAACGGCACACCCGGGAATGCAAATAAAACCTACTATTTTCAGTAGGTTAGGCCCATTTTTCCATCTTTGGTGCCAACCCCATCACTTGCGGGGGGAATGTGCTAGGGTTGACCTCGCCGCCGGGGCGGCATTCCCGCCGCAAGGCGCCCGGCAGGCTGTAACCTCTGCGCCCCCGAACGGACCAGCAAGCGATGATCAAGGATGTGACCGCCAAGAAGGTACTGGCTGCCGCGCTTTCCAAGGGCGGAGAGTTCGCCGACATCTTCGTCGAGGGCCGCCGTGCATCCACCCTGTCGTTCGAGGACGGACGTCTGGACAACATCCTGAACGGGCAGGACCGTGGCTGCGGCATCCGGCTGATCCGCAACCGCCACGAGGTTTACGCCTACACGAACGATTTTTCCGAAAAAAACCTCGTCGAGATCGCCTCCTTCGTCGCGAGCCAGGGTACCGGCGGCGCGGGCGAAAAACACACCTTCAACTTCAAGAAGCAGAAGCCGTCCTTCGTGAACAAGGTCGGCCGCAAGCCCTCCACCGTGGCACTCGCCAAAAAACTCGCGATCGTGGCCGAGGGTGACCGTGCCGCGCGCATTGCGCCGGCCATCCGGCAGGTGCGGGTGCTGCTCCGCGACCTCACGCAGGAGGTCACTATCATCAACTCGCTCGGCGAATGGTCGGAGGACACCCGTGTCCACGTGCTGTTTTCCGTGCAGGCCGTGGGCGAAAAGGGCGGTGTACTGCAGACCGCCTACGAGCCCGTCGGCGGTGCCCTGGGTTTCGAGCTTTTCGACAAGAATCCGCCCGGGCAGGTGGCGAAAATTGCCGCCGAGCGTGTGCTCCGGAACCTGGACGCCAAGCCGATCCGCGGCGGGCGCATGACGGTCGTGATGGCCGCTGAGGCCGGCGGTACCATGATCCACGAGGCCATCGGCCACGGCCTTGAGGCCGACCTCGCCAACGAGGGGCTCTCCGTCTACGCCGGAAAGACCGGACAGAAGGTGACGAGCGACCTCATCACGGTCGTGGACGATGCCACGATCCCCGGCCGCCGGGGCAGTTACTCCTTCGATGACGAAGGCACGAAATCCCAGAAGACCGTGCTCGTCGAAAACGGCATCCTGAAGCATTACCTCTCCTCGCGGCTCACTGCCATGAAGGGTGGCGGTGCCTCCACCGGCAACGGCCGCCGCCAGAGTTACGAGCACCTGCCGATGGTCCGCATGACGAACACCTACATCGCTGCCGGCAAGGACAACCCCGAGGACATCATCCGCTCGGTGGACCGGGGCCTTCTGGTCACCCGC
>CAZSFB010000272.1:0-4741 GCA_964606035.1 uncultured bacterium
GGTACAGTTTTTTCAGGACTCTACCGACGAGTCGATCATCCAGCCATTGGCGAAATATCTGCAGGAGCGGGGCGGGAAGATCGTTCTTAATGCCGAAGTGGAAATGTTCGAGGAAAGCGGAGGTAGAATTGTTGCCGTCAGGACAAAGGAAATTCTCGGAGGCCAGTACATCTGCCCCATCTGCGGGGAGCTTCACGACTCGATGCCCGGCCGATGCCGGCGCTGCAGTTATGGTGGCAGTGGCTTCCGGCGTGATCCCGGCGCAGCTGAAACCTATTTAGCGGACTTTTTCCTGCTGGGAGTAGATATACCAAACGCCCGGAAAATCCTTTCTGGACCGCCGTTTCAGAATCAACGGCCGTATCCAGACCTGGACAAGCTGACTACCTCCAGCATCGTGACGATATATATCTGGTATCCCCGAAGCAGAGGTGCGGGAGTGAAGGCGAACTGGTCTGACCATTTCGGTGACCGTGAATGCTTGATGACGGCTGATTTTCCCTACCTTGGGACAACACTCAATCTGACGTACCTAAAGCACGGAAGTTTTGGAGAATTCGATGCGGACATAATTGAAACACAGGTCGCCCGCGTGGACAGGATCGCTGGGATGAGTGATCTGGAGATTGTCCAGAAGATTGATGGCGACCTTAGGGCGCTGCTACCCGGGCTTCCGGATTTCAATGACTACCGTATCATGCGGTGGGACAATTTCACGGCGAGTACTCCCGGGGTTGAAATGCATCGTCCGCCGATGCGCACCGCCTTCCCCAATTTCCTTCTTCTCGGCGACTGGATTGCGCTGGAACATAACTGCTTTCTGATGGAAAAGGTGACCGTTAACGCCAAAAGGGCGGTCAACTATCTTCTTGAGGAGATTGGCCAGAAGGAAGGCCATATGGAAATCGCCCTGACCGGTACTCCAAATCTTCTCGTGGATTTCCTGAAGCTCACCGCTTCAGTTAAAGAATAAAAGGCCGAAGTCCGGAGCGGGGGAGTGTGAGTTATGGAGGGAAAGGTCATCTTGTTCGGCGCGACTGGATACACCGGCCGCAAGACGGCCCGGGAGTTGGTTGCATTGGACCTGGCACCCCTGCTGGTTGGCCGTAACAGGAATAAGCTTTCAAGGCTGGCAGGCGAATGCGGTGGTCTTGATATCCATGTGGCAGATGTTTCGGATCCGGTTTCCCTTTTTCAGGTTGTGAAACCGCGCGACGTACTCCTGACGACGGTCGGTCCGTTTTTGCGGTTCGGCGATGCAGCTCTTTCCTGTGCCCGGTCGGCCGGTGCACATTACATCGATTCGACTGGAGAACCGGCTTTTGTGCGCCGGGTATTTGAAGAGTATGGCGGGCCGGCTCGTCAGGCGGGGCTGATTTTCCTTACGGCGTTCGGGTACGACTACGTGCCGGGAAATGTCGTGGCTGCGGCGGCCCTGAGGGCCGCGGGTTCCGGCGCCACGAAAGTCGAGATTGGGTATTTCACTGCTGGCGGTGGCGAATTCCGGCAAAGCGAAGGTACCCAGGCTTCACTTGTGGGGGCAGTGCTTGATCCGGGGCTTTTCTGGCGGGATGGCAGGCTGGCGGAGGACTTTGGAGGCACGAGGCTCGCCCATTTCAGCATTGACGGAAAGCGCCTTCCGGCCATTTCAGTGCCGGGCTCGGAGCATCTGGCCTTGCCTCATGATTTCCCGCAGCTTGAGGAGGTGGGCGTCTATCTCGGCTGGTTCGGGAAACTGTCATATCCCATGCATCAGGCAAGCCGGATGAGTGCGAGGTTGATGGGGATTCCGGGAGTCAGATCGATATTTAAGAGACTGACGCCGGAGCAGAAGAGTGATGGAAAGGGACCCGGACCGGAGGAACTTGCCAGCTCCGGATCGCATATTGCCGCCACTGCATATGACCGGAAAGGGCAACGTCTGGCCTCGGCCAGGCTCTCTGGAATCGATGGATACACCTATACTGCCAAGATGCTCGCTTGGGGTGCAAGTGCGATTTTGAACGGCAGAGCAATCAGGCGGGGGGCACTCGGTCCGGTCGAGGCGTTCGGCCTTGATATCATGATAGAGGCTAACCGGCAGTGCGGGCTGGAACTGACTGTCGGAACCTGAAGGCCAGGCAATCATGCACCGGATACATGTGAACTTCTATATCCATGCTTCACCCGAGCGGGTTTTTGATGTCTTTGCTGATCATGAACACTTTTTCCGGGGAGGTCCGGTTAAGTCTGCAAGGGTCATTCGTGCCGGCCGGAATAACCTGAATGGTCTCGGTGCCATCAGGGAGATTCGTGCCGGGGGGATGAGGTTCTTGGAAGAAATCGTCAGTTTTGAGCGGCCATGGCTGCTCGGATACCGGATTATCGAATGCACGATTCCTGTTAATCATGACGGCGGTTGGATCCATTTTATCAGCAGAGGCGCTGGAACAGAGATTGACTGGGTCTCAGATTTTGAAATCCCGATTCTGCTCGCAGGAAAGCTCCTTGAAAGGTTTTTTGAACGGGTATTTGTGTCGGAATTCACCCGCATGGCTCTCCAGGCCAAACAGGACATCGAACGCTGTCTCTGCCAGGCGGAAATGCCTGGACATGACAGTACGCATAACGGCCCTCGGAAGTCTGGATGACACTGCCGCAACTGTATGGGCAAACTTCTATTAATCGCACCTGTCAGCCAGGAAGTTCATGGTGTGAGCGGAAAAGCCGTTCACCATCTGAGTTTGGCTATTATCGCGGCCCTTGCGGATCCCTATTTTTCTGAGATTGAGATCGTCGAGGAGGCGTTCGCGCCGATCAACCTGAAGCAGACCCCCGATCTCGTAGGCATCACAATGATGACCTGCCAGGTCACGCGTGGATACTGGCTTGCTGATTATTTCCGCAAGCGGGGATCCAAGGTTATTCTCGGCGGCCCGCATGTTTCCTTCATGGTCCAGGAAGCACTTCAGCACGCCGATGCGGTTGTGCAGGGTGAGGTGGAGGGGCTCTGGCCCCGGATCATGGATGATTTTTCCAGAGGCGATTTTTCGGGAAAGCATTACCGGGGAATGGAGCCGATTGACCTGTCAATGGTCCCCATCCCACGCAAGGACCTGTTCCCCAAAGGTCGAACGACATTCGATGCGGGGGTGCTGCAGACGGCCAGGGGGTGTCCTATGGGATGCGACTTCTGCACTGTCACGAAGATGTACGGAAAACTGTACCGCACACGTCCGGTTGAGCAGGTGGTGGAAGAGATCCGCCGGTTCCCCAAGAATGCCTTTTTCTTTGTTGACGACAATATCTTTTTCTCGCATGAGTATTCCTACCGGCTTTTCGAGGCGTTGATCCCACTGAAGATCAAGTGGGGGAGCCAGGCGTCCCTCGAACTTACCTGCAGGGATCCCAAACTGCTGAAGCTGGCTGTCCGTTCGGGTTGTGCGTCACTGTTTATCGGGTTTGAGTCGGTGAACCAGGCCAACCTCAATGCAACCAGGAAAACCTTCAACAAGGTCGAACGATACGACGAGAACATCAAGAAAATACACGACGCTGGGATTTCGATATTTGGCGCGTTCATTTTCGGGCTGGAGCATGATACCCCCCAGACTTTCAGGGATACGCTCGATTTTGTCATGCGGAACCGGCTGTTCATGGTGAATCCGGGTGTACTTACGCCTCTGCCGGGTACGGTTACGCACATGGAAATGGAGAGGGCCGGCAAGATACTCGACTACAACTACGAGCACTACACCTGCGGTCGTCTGATCTGGAAACACCCTAATATGACGACCGAGGAACTGGAGAAGTGTTACCTAGAGTTCCGGAGGGAGTTCTACTCTCTCAGCAGCATTGCTACGCGATTCTGGAACAACCGGAGGCACCCGCTGCTGTTTCTCGCACTGAATCTCGCCCATTACCGGAATACATACTTCCGCCCGCAGGGACGTGAGCATGATTTTATCACCCAAGGTAAACTCCCGTATGAGGAACCAGCAGTCTAGGCCTTTTCCCGGCGTTTCCGCGTTTTCCGTGACCGAGCGCCTGTGCTCCTTGTTCCTGTTGCGATAAAAGCGGGAAGTCCGTCAGTGAGGGAAACCTCTGCCTTATGCAGGGGTAGTCCACTCATGAAATTGCACATCTCGTCGGCCGTAAATGATTGTCCGGCGACGAACGTCCGGAATGCCATCAACTGGAGAGGATTCAGTGCTTTTGGCAGGTGCCACTGCTCGATAAACCGGCGGGCGTCCTCAAGCTTGCAGGCACGATCCACTTCAACAATGCAGAGGCTGCCTCCGGGTTTCAGGACCCGGACGCATTCGGCGATACCTTTCGCCGGATCTGGCCAGTGCTTGATGGAAGCAACGCTCAGGACAGCATCAAACTGCATTGCCTTGAACGGGAGGTTAAGGGCGCTTCCTTCCACCAGAGTAATCCGGTCACCGAGGGCTGCGGTACGCGTTTTAGCCCGGGCGATCTGCTCGGCAGACAGGTCAAGGCCAGTGATCCGGATATCTTTCCGCTGGCTGCCTATCCAGGCTGCAAGCTGTCCCCCGCCGCATCCCACTTCTAGGAGATGACCGCTCCGGGGGATGGAGGCCAGTCGCTCGCCGACGTATTCGGCACACAGGCCGGTTACTGCATCCGCGATGACACGATCGTAGAAGTAGGACTCCAGTGCACTGTAAGGGGCAGTGAAATCCCTAGTTACAGAAACAGCCATGAGGTTTTTCTCCTGTATAGCCGGAGCGGATTATAC
>CAZSFB010000273.1:0-4739 GCA_964606035.1 uncultured bacterium
GGCCTCGGTTTCTCCTTCAGGGATAGTCGCTGTAAGCCTCGTCCAGGCAAAGGGAGCGATGGCATTGGCCCGGACATTGAAACGGCTCATATCCAGCGCGATGGAGCGGGTGAGGCCGACAATGCCGAGCTTGGCCGCGGCATAGTTGGCCTGGCCAAAATTCCCGATCAGTCCCGATGTTGAGGTGAAGTTGATAACGGAGCCGGAGTTCTGCTTGCGGAAATGTTCCGCCGCCGCCCGGCAGACATTGAAATTGCCCTTCAGATGAACGGCGATTACCGCGTCCCAGTCCTGCTCGGTCATCTTGTGGAAGATCACATCGCGCAGATTGCCCGCATTGTTGACGACAAAGTCGATCTTTCCGAACTCCTTGACGGCCTGGGCTACCATGGCGTGTGCATCGTCCCAGGAGGCCACTGAACCAAAGTTCGCGGCGGCCTTGCCGCCCGCCTTTTTAATCTCGTTGACAACTTCCTCTGCTGGCCGTTCTGTAGTGACACTGCCGTCCGGTGCCGCCCCGAGATCATTGACGATAACGGCCGCTCCATGCTTCGCCATCATCAGGGCAATTTCGCGGCCGATACCGCGGCCTGCGCCTGTGACAATTCCCACTTTCCCCTGAAGCATCATTTTGAGTTTCTCCTTTGTTTGATTCTGTGAGCCGGTTTTTTCAGCTTTTTCAGGGCAGATGCAAATGGAGCCCGTGCTATCCCCGCCTCGGTAATGATGGCCGTGATATTGGCGGATGGTGTGACGTCGAAAGCAGGGTGCCGTGCATGAATTCCGGCGGGTGCGAGCTGAACGTCCCGGATAGTGCAGACTTCCCCGGGGTCCCGCTCCTCAATGGGAATCTGCTTTCCACTGGGGGTTTCAAGATCCACGGTGCTTAACGGAGCTGCGACATAGAATGGAACCCCGTGAGCCTTTGCCAGCACGGACAGTGTGTAAGTGCCGATCTTGTTGGCCGTATCTCCGTTGGCCGCTATCCGGTCCGCACCGACGACAATGCAGTCCACGTCCCCCTGCTGGATGAAATGGCCGGCCATGTTGTCGGTGATCAGTGTGGCGGGAATTCCCTCTTTGATGCACTCCCATGCGGTAAGCCGGGCACCCTGCAGAAAGGGGCGGGTTTCATCCACCCAGACACTGATTTTTTTCCCCTGCTCGTGGGCACGCTTGATGACACCGAGAGCCGTTCCGTAGTTGCCGCTCGTTGCAAGAGCACCGGCATTGCAATGGGTCAGGACACGGGCGCCCCTGGGAACAAGCCTCGCGCCATGGTCTGCCATGGCCCGGTTTGCGGCGAGGTCCTCCGCATGGATTTTTATTGCCTCTGCAAACAGGACTCTCTTCAGTTCGGCCAGATCACTGTCGAGTTCAACGGCCTCAAAGGCCCTGCTTCGCATCCGCTCCAGTGCCCAGAAAAGGTTCACTGCCGTGGGCCGGGTTTTCGCCAGACGTCCGATATGTTTTTCGACCTGGGCAAGCACATCTTCCATGCTGCCGGATCTGATTGAAACGGTGCCGAGGGCAACGCCATATGCGGCAGCGACACCGATTGCGGGCGCCCCCCTGACGACCATCGTTTCGATGGCGCGGGCAACAGTTTCAGCACTGTTGCATTTAACCCAGATTTCCCGCGATGGGAGCTTGCGCTGGTCGATCAGTTCCAGCGCACCGTTGCGTATCCGCACAGTCTCCACGGCCATTGCCAGATGCTCCTTGCCGGCAGGCGGGACAGGTCGTCCCGAACGCCACGGGCAGATACCTTCCGGGTGACTTGCCGGTCAATGGCCCGGCGTCTGGTAAGATGGAAACCCGGCAATGGCGGCATCATCCGCACTGTCGACGGGTACGAGGACAATTGAAGGCTGGCTCGCTCCGGCGGGCACGCTTGAGCGGACTGTACTCATCAACCGGGTGAACTCGGCGGGAGTAACCTTCTCTCGTGTATCCCAGTCGCGAACCTGCAACTTTAGCATGATGCGCGACCGGTCCTCGACCCGGCGGTAGAGATCGGCGGTCATTTTGCCAAGAAGTTGCGTGGTTTTCTCTGTATTGAGCGACAGTTCGCTTGCCATCTGCCGGTGGTAAGCCATCACGGCATAGTAATCGAAGGGGCCTTCTTCAGCCCTTGAGATACTCTGGGATATCCAGGCAAGGGCGTTGCGAGGTTGGATGACCGCTTCGTAGAAAAAATTCAGCGCGATCTTCAGATCAGGCCGGATCTTCCGTGCCGCCGCAGAAAGGCTTGATGCCAGCGACAGGATTTTCCGGTTCTTCCAGTCAACCCATTGCCAGAATTCCGGTGTGTATTCCCGCACGTAATGCTTGCCGCTCTCCACCTGATAGATACCCCGGTAGAGATTTTCTGGCTTCAACGGCATGCCGAACTCGCTCTGGTACCGTTTGCGGGCGGAGGCTCCGAACCCTGTTGTATGGCGGTAAACCAGATCGTCCTGAAACAGGATGCCATCGATAGGGTTACGGGCCAGGTCTTCAAAAAGTGCCGAAAGATAGCGTTCGACGGCAGGGTTCCAGATATCGAGACCCTTATCGCGTATCAGTTCTTTCTGGCCAAGATCATATATGGAGTCGTAGCGCGGGTCATCGATAGCGAACCCGTAATCTGCATAGCGAGTCGTCATCCACGCATAGATCTTCATTCCATTCTGGCGGGCGAGTTCCGCATAAACGGGCAGCAGATCCTCAACTACAGGTGAGTGGTGAGTCCTGAAATAAACACCTGTCCGGCCGTCCTGTTTTTCCTTCGGGACCATCGGGTGATAGCGGTCACCCGGATTGTGGAAAGCACGGATGATAACAGTGTCGATTCCCAGCTCTTTCAGCCGCCGGAAGGAACGTTCCACCATTGCAGGCGAGTGCCCCTCGACAACCAGAATCTGTGCCCCCCGCATCGGCTGTTCATTGCGGTACCGGTGGGCCTTTTCATCGGCTTCGAGTGCCAGTTCCAGATTGCCGAGCTTGAAACGGGCTCTGGGTGCCAGCGGATGAGATGGAAAATTCAGCAGAAAGGCCGAGAAAAGATCCCTCGCTGATTCAGCTCGTCCCCTGGCGGCTTCAACCTCGGCCAGACCAAGCAGAGCCTCCACAACCCCCGGGCGTGCAGGAAATGCATCCCGGATCCACCGGAATAACCTCTCGGCCTTGTCCAGTTCCCCTTCCTTGAGGTGCCTGAATGCCTGTGAAGCGACCTGATCCGGGTTGATATCAGTGTCCTGGGATCTGAGGGGTCCTGCCGTGGCCAGCAGGAAAGCCAGGGCCAGTGGGGACAGGCGAAAAAGGTGCAACTGAATTCTTGAAGGAAGTATCATCTTTTTGGGGTCAACACACAGGCCCAATGGGAGGGATCCTATTCGTCCGGGCATCTCCCGTCACGCTGTTTTCCTGCACCTTGATGAAGTTTGGTCTCCCGGCTTCACCGTGCTATCTGGCGGGTCTTGGAAGCGGTCTGGATCGTGGACCCGCTTATCAGCTGGAGTATGTTTGAGATGAATGACCGGAAAAGGCTGATTTTCCCGATACTGGCAATGGCTGTGGCCGCGTGTGCGGTATCCTGTGCGCCGCTTGGTCACCAGGGAGGTCAGCCTAAAGGGGAGTCCTCGGCCACCGGGGGGGGAGTATCCGGGCAGCCCCAGTCTCAGGTCCCTGCCGCTGAAAGGGTTGAACCCAGAGATCCACCGACATCGCCGAGTTCGACAATCCGGCCTCCCGAGGCCGTCTCGGCGACTTCTGGCCTTGAACGGATGGTGTATCTGAGATGGGATCCGGTACAGCGGGGCGCTGTGCGTGGTTACAATATTTACCGGCGTGACAAGGGCCGCCCGAATGGCGTCCGGATCGGAACCAACAAGGGCCGGCATGCTACTTATTACGTGGATCAGAAATCGCTGTTTAACGAGGTGGATTACAATACGGTCTACACCTACTGCGTGAGCTCCTTCAGTGAGGACAAGAGCGAGAGTGCCTGTTCCAACTGGGTGAGCGCCACCACGGCTCCGGTTCCATCGATGGTCGAGGATGTGAAGGCGTTTTCGAATGCCCCAAGGGTCATTCCGATCACCTGGCGTGCGGCTGCTGACAGCCGGGTTCAGGGTTACGCGGTCTTCCGGTCGGGATTGCGGGATGGCGACTACCGGGAAGTGGGCCGGATTCAGGGACGGTTTGCGACCGGATTTATTGACGGCTCCAGCGGCATGGATCTTGGTACCCTGGAAGACCTGAGTACTTATTATTACAAGGTGACGGCATTCGACCGCTTCGGAACCTTTGGCCAGCCATCGGATCCCGTTCAGGCCACCACCAAGCCGCCGCCCCTTCCACCGTCGGAAGTGAAAGTGCCGCAGGGAGGTATCCGGCGGGCTGCAATAAGCTGGAAGAAGAACACAGAGCTTGATGTGAACCGCTACCGCCTGTGGCGGGCCAGTGTCACGCCACGTGACATGCAGGTCATTGCCACGACGGACAAGCTCGAATACACCGACATGGAATTGCTCCCCGGTGCTTCCTATCATTACTCACTCACGGCCATTGATGATGACGGGCTCGAAAGTGCCAGGAGTGCTCCGGTCGAGACCCGAACACGGCCACTGCCGCCGACCCCGACGAACCTCAAGGTTACCGTTGAGCAGAATCAGGGAGGCCAGATCCGCCTTGAATGGAATGCGCGGGGTCTGGAACCCAACCCCCGCCTGACTTTCATTGTTCAGCGGCAGATC
>CAZSFB010000274.1:0-4736 GCA_964606035.1 uncultured bacterium
GCCGCGAAGTGATCCAGTCGGTTCCCCTGAAATCCAACCGCTTCGGATTCGAGCCGGAAGTCACCGCCAAGCTTGCTCGCCGCGGGGTATCCATCTACGAGGTGCCTATCAATTATCACCGCCGGACCTTCGACGAGGGAAAGAAGATCGGCTGGAGGGACGGCTTCGCCGCCCTCTGGCACATCATCCACTTCGGCTGGCTCAGCAAGGAATACTGAGCCAGCCACCCACCCAGATGGAAAAGGGCAGGCCTGCCCGCTCCGGACAATCAGACAGAAACCAGCTATCCTGTTGCCTGATGGGACCCGAAATCCGCACACTCGTCATTGAAGGGAACGCGAAGTCGTTCAAGCCCGAGCAGAAGAACAACATCTATCTGCTGGTGAACGGCAAAAACGCGGTGCTGGTAGACGGCTGCTACGACCATGGGCAGTCGCGGGAACTGATCTCGGAGCATCTGAAGGGGCTTACTCTGACCGACATCCTGGTCACCCATTTCCACCCTGACCACGCGGAATCGGCAGCCAGGATCCGGAAGGAAACAGGAGCCACGCTCTGGGCCCACCCTTATGAGGTCAGCGTCGGAGGGTATGTCAGGCGGGAGGAGATAGACCGGGACCTCTCCGATGGCCTCGACATCTTGACCGGCGCGGGGATTCCAGTCCGGGCGGTCGGGACTCCGGGGCACACGATGGGACATACCTGCTTTTATTTGGAGGAGTCCGGAACGCTTTTTACAGGCGACCACGTGATCGGCGAGGGCACTTCCTGGGTGGGTCCGCCGCACGGTTCCATTGCCCATTACATGGAATCGCTGAAAAAGATCCGGGCACTCCACCTGACCAATATCCGTGGAGGGCATGGTCCTCTGGTCAGCACACCTCACGAGAAAGTGGACGAATATTACGAACACCGGCTCATGCGGGAACGCCAGATTCTCAAGGCGCTCGAATCAGGAGCCAGCACGGTTCCGGATCTCGTGGCCCAGGTCTACGCAGACACGATCGACCCGAAGGTCCGCCCCCTGGCGGCGCAGGTGATGAAGGGCCACCTGGAAAAACTCGCTGGAGAAAAACGGGCCTTCGAGCACGAAGGCCGCTGGGAACTGGCCTAAGTTCAACGATAATGGGCAGTTTCGAAATGACACCGCTTCGCCGGGCCACAAGCCTGCTTTCCTGTGACCGAAGACTGGTCGCGTCTGGGCTGGCCGCGGATTTCACAGCTTCACTGGTCATGCTGGGGCTGAGCGGCCTTGTGGCCGACTACATGAGCCAGCCGGCACAGCCGGCAGGTTCGGGACTGGTTGCAGTATTGCTCATGGTCGGCATGCTTGTGCTTGCCCGCTACTGGCAGGCCATGTCCCAGAACCGCGTGGAGCATTCGCTGGCACGGACCATCCAGCGGGCTTCCGTGGATGCGCTCCTGTCCCGGAAACTGGATGCCCCGGAGGGACGCTTTTCCGAAGGCGAACTCGTCCAGCGGCTTACCCGTGATGCGGAACGGGCCGTCCAGGCCGCTTCACAGATACCGAGGACCGTCATTTCCCTTCCGTTGACGGTCATCCTGCTGGCTGGTTTTCTGGTCAGCCGGGGAGGAACCGATCTCGCCCTGCTCGCCCTGATTTTTGTTCCCATTTCTCTGGGGATTTCCTTCATGCTCGGCCGGGGGATGGTGCGGGCGGCACTCGATAGGAGCCGTAGCGAGGCTTCGCTCGCCGAGGTGCTTTCGGAAACCGGACGTGGAGCTGAACTGCTAAGAGCGGTTGAAGGCGGAGAGGCATACCTTGAGATGCTCGCCGCAAGATCCCGGGACCTGGAGCTCCGTTCCGCCCGTTTCGCCCATCATGGTGTCCTCGCATCGGGAGTTTCCGAGGGACTGAAGATCACGGTGTTTCTGGCGGCCGTCTGGGCCGTGGGCCGCCATCCGGAGTCCGCCCAGCTGCAGGCCGGACTGCTTCCGGCAGCATGGTTCCTGATCAGCAGCATCACATCACTGGCGGCATCCGGCGCAGGTGCAGCCGCCGGACTCTCGTCATTCAACCGGCTCCCCCTTGATGAAGATACCGCCGGACGGGAGCCGGTCTGGACCGCGGGGAGTAAACCTCCTTCGGTCACGATTACCGGTCTGGCGTATGGTTACTCCGGCGGGCGCAGGATTATCGCCGGGCTCTCACTGGACCTTCCTCCGGGCGGCTGGCTCGCCATCACTGGACCCTCCGGCAGCGGCAAGACCACCCTGATCCGCGCACTGCTCGGTTTCCTGACGATTCCTGACGGGGCTGTACGGCTGAACCGGATCAACCTGAACCACATCCCGGTTCGCGAGCGGCGGCAGCTTTTCTCGTTGCTCACCCAGGAACCGGTCGTGCTGGGGCTTACTGTCAGGGAGAATTTCCTGATTGCCAATCCCGACGCCTCGGAGGCCCTGATCCGCGACACCATCCAGCGCATCGGACTGGAATCGCGAATCAATGAGACAGGGCTGGATCTTCCGCTTGAACCCGCCACTCTCTCAGGGGGAGAAAAGGAGCGGCTGGCCCTCGCCCGGCTCCTGGTCTCCACGGCGCCGGTAGCTGTCCTTGATGAACCCGGTGTGTTTCTGGATTCCGCAAACGAGCAGAAGATCATTGCACTTCTGGAAGGCTTGCGCGGCAGGAAAACGGTCATCACCGTCACTCACAATGCCCGGATCCTCAGACGTGCCGATCTCATTCTGGAACTTCGTCCCGATGGCAGCTGGAGTCTGAACCGCAACGAGTCCGGCTCCGCCACCGTGACGCCGCTCCGCCCCGCCTGAAGCTGAACCGGGAATTCGCCCAGCCGGCCTCGCCCTGCCCATTTGTCTCGTCTAGCCTCCGGTGCACCGGCCCGGACATCCGACGGGACAGGAGGGGAATATTCATGCCTGCTTCACCACAGAACGCTTCAACTGACTCGCTGGAGTTTCACGGCCACTGGGACGGTTTTGAAACCGTCACACGCCGCCGCCGGAGTGTCCGGAAGTTTCTGGACAAGCCGATCGCCGAAAAGGACATGATTGACATCCTCGACATGGGCCTGCTCGCTCCGAACAGTTCCAATCTGCAACCCTTCGAGTTCTACTGGGTCCGTTCCCCTGAAAAGAAGAAGCAGCTTGTGGAAGCCTGCTTCTCCCAGAATGCCGCCAAAACGGCACGGGAACTGGTAATCTGCGTGGCGCGGTGGGACACCTGGGATGACTGCCGGAAGGAATACGTGGAGTGGCTCAGGGGCGAGCAGGGAATCCCCAAGCCTGTCATGCTCTATTACGAGCGGCTGGCCAAGACCATGTATTCACAGGGGCCGCTCGGCCTCTATGGTGCCGCCCGGAAAGTGACACTGGCGGCGACCGGACTTTTCCGGCCGGTTCCACGCGCACCGGTGTCCTACGCGGACATGCGGGTATGGGCCGTAAAAAGTGCCGCCCTCTGCTGCGAGAACGTCATGCTGGCTGCCGTGGCCAAAGGGTTTGATTCCTGCCCGATGGAGGGCATGGATGCCGTCCGGGTCGGGAAAATCGCAGGTCTCAAGGGCGACCAGTGGGATATTCCCATGGTGCTCGGCTTCGGATACCGCTCCGAGCGGGGTCTCTGGGGCCGGCAATGGCGACGTGAACGGAGCCGGCTGGTCAAGGAAATCTGACTGATCCACGGGAAGAAAAATTCATTGCGGCCATCTGGCACAAACCGTCTGGGCGTGTGACACTACCTGTCACAGCCTTGTGGTATCTCTTCCTGCAGAACGATTTGCGAAGGAGATCTGAAAATGAGCAAGCCCGACCTGATGCGGAGTCTCAAGGATATGGCCAGCAACGATGAGGCAAAAACCTCAGATCTCCTGCCTTCAGTGCCCGAATTTGATCTTGAATCCTATATGCCAACATCGGGTTTCACCGATGACGGGCTGGAGCTCCCCCCGGCCGCCGACACCTGTGATCTCCTGAAACGGACTGTTCACTGAACCGGCCGCCTCCCGGACCGGATCACCTGTGACACCGGGCTGAACCGGCTTCCAGTCCCTGGAAATGCCAAAAATGACCTGTTTCTGTCCGGTTCATTTTACCGGTTGACAGCCGTTGGTATCCGCAAACTCCCGTGCTAAGCAGGGGAGCCCTTGGGCGGGAACCGGAAGCAGACAACTGACTCCGGAGCCCATTGCCACAAGGGTTTGCGGCTCCGCAGGAGCGGGGCCGGAGTCCGGATCAGTCGCTCCGTGTACTGTCTGCCCTGCGCTGGAGGCGTCACCTCGCCCCGGAAGCCGGAAACAGCGGGCCACAGAGATACCGGCGGGCTTGCAAGTCCCTACGCCAACCAACCCACGAGGAGGAAGAGCACGATGAAGATCGTTGTTCTCGTCAAGCAGACGCCTGACACCGAAACCAAACCGAAAATCACTGGCGACAAGAAGCGGCTCGAAGAAGGTGAAATCAAGTTCGTGATGAACCCCTATGATGAATTCGCCGTCGAGGAAGCCCTGAAGACCAAGGAAAAGCTGGGCGGTGATTCGACCGTTACAGTGATCAGCCTCGGTCCGGACCGGGTTGTGGAAACAATCCGGACTGCTCTGGCGATGGGCGCCGACACGGGTATTCACGTGTGGGATCCGGCACTGGACGGAACCGACAGCTACGGCACGGCCGTCGCGCTGGCCGCCGCCGTGAAGAAGGCCGGCTTCGATGTCGTGTTCTGCGGCAAGCAGGCCATCGACGGTGACGTCGCC
>CAZSFB010000275.1:0-4734 GCA_964606035.1 uncultured bacterium
TCCAGCGGCTGCCGTATCTTCATCTTCGACGTATCCCGGACGAAATATTCGTCCATCGGGCGGTGGTTGATGACGATGTTGCCCTGCCCCGCCTTCATGCGAATGCGGGCGACCGAGCGCTTGCGGCGGCCAGTGGCATTGAATGTCTTGGTCAGTGCGGACATTTCGGCTTTTCCCTTTACTATCTGCAGCCCTGATCAGGCGGCAGCCTTGTGCTGCTTCTTGGAGTCGATTTCCAGCTTTTTCGGATTCTGCACGGCATGCGGGTGCTCCGCGCCCGTGTAGATCTTCAGCTTTGTGAGTAGCTTGCGGTTCAGCGGGGTATCGTTGATCATTCCCTTCACCGCCAGCCGGATAATGTCTTCAGGTCGGCGATCCAGTAGCTGACGCGCATTTGCGGTCTTGAGCCCGCCAACAAACCCCGAATACCAGTGATACTGTTTATCGTTAATCTTGTTGCCCGTCAGGCGAACCTTGTCGGCATTCACAACAATCACGAAATCGCCCATATCCGTATGCGGGGTATAGGAGGCCTTGTGCTTACCGCGAAGTACATTGGCGATCCGGGTCGCAAGGCGTCCCAGCACCACGCCATCAGCGTCCACAACCCACCACTTCCGCTCGATCTCGCCGGGTTTGGCAAAACGGGTAGCCATTTTCCTCAAATCTCCCTGTACTTTCCGGGAGTTAACAAATCCGGCAAACAAGCGGCCGGGTCCCGAAGGCGGCGGACTATAGGGAGCCCCCCCCGGCCCCGTCAAGAGGCCCGCAGACGCAAATCTCATTTTTTGTAGACCCGGAAATCAGGGGCTTGGACAGCCGATTTCATGGGGCGGGAATCTGATAAATACAGGATTGCCCGGCAGAGGGGCAGTTCTCCACAGCCAGGTATAGCGCTGTCCCGTCCGGGCTCGATGCAAGCGCGGTGAAAGTCCCGGCATCAAAGGCGCTACCGTTCACCCGCGGGATAATGTAGTCGCGGAACTCTCCCGACTGTGTGGCTTTGACAATGGAAGAACTGCCCCGGTTCAGGATGTACATGTCACTGGACGATCTCAGGTGGTCCGGCGACTTGGCGGGTGGATTCTGGGGAGCCAGATCAACGGGTTGTGACAGGAGACCGCTCACATCGAGTGTGAAACCGCCGCTCTTCGCCCAGACCCCCCGGATCGTGCCGGGGTCCAGAGTCATCAGTGTGACCGCCTGGACCACCTGCCGGACCGGATCGGCAACAAACAGCGTCCGGCTGGTTTCCTCATAAAGCATACCGGTCTTCAGCGACGGATCGTCTTCAACCAGTGCGGCATCCGGGAAGTTTACCGCGCACAGGACGTTCGGAATCAGTGGACGCACAGTGCATGGCGGTGCCACCTGGGAGATGCCGGAATCCAGATCGATCTCGATAATTCCGCCGTCACCGGTCGTCGCAAAGTAGACGGGATTCCGGGTGAAGTAGTCGATGTATGGCGAGAGCGGATTGTCGGGCTGTGCGGTATCCACGCCAATGCCGCCGAAAACCACGCCGAAAAGTCCGTGCGTAAGTGCATCGCTCGTCCCCGGAGACACCAATGCATCAGAGCCACAAGGCAACCCGGCCGGAGCCCCGGTGACCTGGCTACGGAGCCGGAAGCCGAGACGGGTCGACGGAAGCTGCGAGCAGTCGCGCCAGTCTTCAGTACCCCACCAGACGCCAGTAGCCGGACCACCGCGACGGGGCGGGAACGCAGGTATGAGCGGCCCTAGCGGTTCATTCGGGTCCTCAAGCACATAGGTCACCGGACGGCCATCTGGACCAATGGACGCCGCCCTGCCGCCAGCAATGACAGGTTCGCTCTGGGCAATGTTGTTCAGGTTGACGCCGCTGGAGACAATGAACGGGTAGCCATCGTTCTGGACCGCAATGCCAGTTGGAGCGTGAAATGGTGACAGCGGTCCCAGTTGCTCGTCAGCAGCAGGAGTATCGTCGGGGTACGGGGGCGGCGTTGGCGACGGAACCGGCGGAATCCTCACGAGCGGGAGCGCACGCAGGATCAACCTGGCATTCAGCGCCGCCACATCAAGGAAATCGAGCAGATCAGCCGCATTCCGTGAAATGGCCCTGACGATTCCCGGCAGTGATGGCTGCGGCGGAGACGTCGTAAAGAGGGATCCACCGGTGATCTCCACAACGGGATTCACAGACGGGAGTGCTCCACCATTGGTCCGGTCGATATTGTCACCGATCACAACCCCGCCGTTACTCCGCGACAGCACCAGCAGGCCGTTGTTCAGGAAGTTGGCGGTACCGAGCGGATCGGACAGCAGCGGCGAAGTCGGGACGTGCGTAGGAATCTTCGCGAGGTCGGCGACCGAACCATCCACAACGAAAAGCCTCTGGGCGTCCACGAAAACCGGCTTAACCCTCTCCACGCTGACAATGACGAGACCGTTTTCGCCGTCCGCCGTGTAGACATAGAAGTCACCAGTGCCGAGGTCCCGCAGCTTCAGCGAGAACGCCACGCCGGGGGTCACGACCGAAGTGGCGACCTTCGGCAATGCCGGGTCCGTGATATCGACAACCCGGATGTCCCCGTCCGCGACCACGGCAATCGGCCCCGCCGACTCGATGTCCGCGATGTCACTTGCGGGCAGACTGCCGAGATTGGTGCTGCTCAGAACTGTGTTGCCGCGGTACACCGTGAACCGCCGCCCGCTGGACGAGACGATCAGGGTCAGGTCGCCGTTCACCGCCGCCGCCAGCGGGTAGTTGATCGGACTGGTGTTCGCGCCTGACAGGAACGGGAAGTCGATGGACTGGGAGCGGTGCACACGGAGGTCGGCGATCCCCGCACCTGTAGAAGCCCGCAGGGTACGTATACCGAGCCGCCCGAGGCGCGGATCGTTGGGGTCAACGATCTGGCAGGGCGGATCCGGCATCGGGAAGCAGGCCGGATCAGGCGGGAGTTCCACGCCCGCTGATATTTCGGTTTCTGATACTGGCTTCAGGTCATAAATGGCTACGGCACCCATACTGGCCGGATCACCGATGAACTCCGCTTCGGGATTGCGCAGGTCTTCCGCCGTGATCCGGTATAACCCCTGCGAGCCGGCCGACACCATGAGATCGTCACCCGCACAGGCAATACCCGCGCCGGCTCCAAGATCGATCTGGAGATCCCCCAGTTTCACTGGCACGAGCGGATCCAACGACAAATCAAACGTGTTAATGCGGGACCGGACTGGTGGAGGCTGGTAATCCAGCGAATAAAGGCGCAGTCCGCAGACCTTCACGTCCGATGATCTCACGTCATCATTCCGGCGCGTGATGCGGATATCATTGAAGTCACTGATATCCATCGTTACAAGGCCGTTTTCGCCATAAGCGGCATAGACGACCTGATAATCTGCCGAGACATCGAAATTGACGAGCGTTCCGGTTGACCGCTTGGTGGCAATAATCCGTGCCGCATAGGCGCCGGGAATTACTTCTTCTTCAGGCGGTGCACCACCGCCACCACACGACACGGATTGGGCCAGGAACAGAATAGCCAAACCGGCAGCAAACGTCTGCGCAAGGCGCAACGCCACCAGTCTCCGGAATGAATGGCGGGACTCCCCAAACACGCGGAATCTAAGGACCTTTCTGCCCAATCTGGATATACTATTGCGTAACACCGGAAACCCGCAACGGACATCACAAACATTCACAGCAGGTATCCCGGCCCGAATTTGTCCATTTCCGGGGTTTTATGCGCTGGCTTGACCGAACATCTGTCTGCGACCAGCCTTCGCCTGTGAACTCAGACATTTCAACTGGTTCCAATGCCGATACTGACCCTACGCCGCAGAGCGTCAGCGCAGGTACCACCCCATTCCGGGCCGCCTTCGGCCGAACATTTGCCTGGGCTGGAGGCCATCAGACTGCCCCGACGTTTGGTCCATCGGGCATGGCCGGCGCTATTACCGCCGGCGCGGTCGAAGGTTTTTTTTATGCATGGCTCCATTTCTGGTTTGTTCATCAGGAGATTCATCCGCAAATTGGGGCGATCTCCGCCGTCATCTGCATCGCCCTCATCACTGGCTTTTCAAAAGAGGCCGGACTCGGACGGCTCGTTGACCGCGCTACCGACGGATCAGCCGCAGGTGAACAGGGTGGCATGGCCGCCGGGGCCGTTTTGCTAAGCTGGATTGTAAAGACCCAGGGACTGGCCCAGATCTATGCCGTGGGTGAGGATATCTCGCACCCGACTGGCTCCATGCTGGTAATGCTTCCCCTTACGGCACGGCTTTCGGAAGTGGCATTCCTGCAACTCCGGTCAAAACGGGCAAGTCGTGACGCCGCCACCGTCATGCTGGCGTTGATCTGGCTGGCGGCCGCACTCCTGCTTCTCCCGCCAGGCTTTGTAACAGCACTATCACTGTGCGCCGTGGTCGTCCTGGTCCTCGGCGGATCAATCCGGGGAGAAATCAGTTCAAGGGACCTTTCTGGACTTGGAGAGACCGGTTTCCTGGTTTCGCTCGCGGCATGCGCCGTCCTGACCTATCTATACTAGGGCAATTCCTGACCAGTCACGGCTTCATCAGTGAACCAGTTCCACCAAGCCCAGCGACCTGAACTCCTGGAAGTACTCCACGGCCGCCGAGACCAGCTCCGAATCATTCCCTGCGGGGCACGTTTCGCGGAAGACGTGGATGAACTCGCCAAGCGATGAAGCCCTGGCCGACTGCAAATGCCGAAGAAATTCATACTCCCGT
>CAZSFB010000276.1:0-4726 GCA_964606035.1 uncultured bacterium
TTCGTACTGGTTCATCTGGTCGGCGAGTGCCCTCACCAGATCCTTGCCGCGGATGCGCGCATAGCCCGCAACGTCGTAAATATCCTTCTCGGGGTACAGGGCAGTGATCTGCCCGCCCACTTCCGTCAGAGAGTCGATGATTTTCATCTTTAGCCGCCGGAAACCCGCGTAATAGGCCCCATACATCCCCACAGGACCGGCCCCGAGGATCGTCACATCGTAAATGTCACCCGCCGTGCTGGCGGTTGCCGCTTCCTGACTCATGAAATCATTCCATCCGCTGGTAATTGTACAGGGAGAATGGCACCGCCCCCCGCCGCAGCCGCCGGTCCCGCCCGGCAACCTCTGCCCATTACCCGTGACGTGAAACACAGGTCAAGAACAGTAACTCTTCAGTGCCCTGCTGGAAGAAAACCCCTGTTTCTTTGCTGAAACCGCCCGGAACTACTATTCTGAGGTTATCCATGCGACGGTTTTCCATTACAACCGCAATCCTGCTGGTGGCGTTTGTTGTTGCCGCCCCTCCAACTGCCGCCGCTTTTCCCGACCTCTCCTACAAGGCGTTTGACGCCCGGTTCAAGAAATCCTCCGGACGCTGGCGAATACTCATCATATGGGGTTCCTGGTGCACGACCTGTGCGGAAGATTTCGGCTCCATTGACCGTGTGCTCAAGGAACGCTGGAAGGATCAGCCCATAGAACTGTGGACGATCTCCCTGGACGGAGAATCAACCGAGCCGCAGGCCGAGGCGATTTTGAAAGGGGCCGGTGTCAAATGGGAGACATATTCCATTGAGAGTGGCGCCGAGAATGAGAAAATCCTCAAGTTCATTGACCCCAAGTGGAACGGGAACATCCCGCACTTCGTCGTCTTCGATCCCAAAGGAGAACGTACCCTGATCCGCAGCGGCCGCATGAGCGGACGAAAATTCGACTACAACCTTACCCGGCTCACCGGACGGAAGGCGGCAGCTACCCGGGCTGAAGACGACCGCATTCTCAAGGAAGGCCCCCGGAATCCACCGGCCAGCAGGACGATCGACAGCCCACCAAAAGAATAGCCTGGGCCCGAAAGCCTCTTTTCAGGAACGCCGCGACTCTGCTACGGTCTGCCTGTCCGGATGGCGGCGGGGCTACCTAGCAAGGCACCCGATGCGTTCTCCTGGAGGGTTGGCCGAGTGGTTTAAGGCAGCGGTCTTGAAAACCGCCGTGGGCGCAAGCCCACCGTGAGTTCGAATCTCACACCCTCCGCCAATCACAACAGTCCCTGCCCTTGGCGATCTCGTCGAATGGAAAAGCCAAGGAATATTCGACAGTTCCGTTTTTCACCCGAAGGTTTGTACACACGGTTTTGGCGATTTTGCCTAACGCTTTCGTGCTGGCCGATTCCAGCGTGATTTCAAGTTCTTCGGCGAGTTTGTACGCATTTCCCACGTCGTCTACGCGACTACCGGATCGCTTCTCCATGAGGCTCCGCAGCTCAATCTCCAGCAGTTCCTTCTCGCCTCGCCACTGGGCGGTATTTCTTGAATAGGTATTGGAATCCACGAGGCTGCCTGAATACGCGTCGAATGCTTTCGAGAGCTTCTTCTGAAGCTGCTCGATCTGCCGTTCTAGCGCCGCCCTTTGAGCCTCGTGAAGCTCGTGTTCGCTGCGCCGGAACTCCTCCAGACCCGCCCAAAGGATCTGGGCGGCCTCCGGCGGCAGGGTAACCTGTCTGGAGATTTCCATTAGCTTCTGGACGATCTCCGGTTCAGGGACAAAGTCGTGCTTGAGGCCATTGCGCTTACAGGCACCGCAAAAGCCGTACGAGTAGCGCTTCTTGGCGAAGAAGAAGGTGATGGATTTGCCGCAAACTCCGCATTCAAAGATGCCGTTTAACGGTTTGGCCTCCCTGACTTTCTTTTCGGAACGCCGGTAGTCAGACAAACGGTCGAGAATCTTCTTGTGCGTTTCCCAGGAGATCAGCGGCTTGTGGCTGTAGTTCGTCACCCGTTGGCCCTTGAAAAAGTACGGGCCGGCATAGATCGAATTGGTGATGTACCGGTAGACGGAATTGCGGTCCAGTGATTTGCCGTGAGACGTTATCCCCATGATTCGGGCTTCGTCGACAAGCCGGTTGATTGAATAGTGCCCTGTCGCCGCCATTTCGAGCAGCCGGGTCATCAGAGGGCCCATAACAGGATCCGGTTCAATCCCGGTCCGGGAAACCTTGCGATATCCGGGAGGTGCCTTGTGCGTCCAATGTCCTTGGGCGTTCTGCTGACTGACACAGGCTTTGACTCTCGATCCAAGGTGTCTCGTTTCGCTCCGGGTGAACATCGCCATCATGTCGAACCGGTCCCACTCGGAAGGGGGCGAATCCATGTGCAACCGGAAATGATCCAGGGCGGCATGCAGATACTTGCCGTGCTTACGGATCAAATCCTCAAGACGGGCATGATCCCAGGAGTTCCGGTTGGAGCGGTCCATCTTGTAGACGACAAGATGAGTAATTTCGGCGGTGTCCGAAAACTCCTTCAGCATCGCCCGGAATTTCACCCGCTCGTCGTCGAAAGTGGCCGTTTCGGCCACTTCCCACGTCTTGATGAGTTCCAGTCCATTTGCGGCGCAATAGCCCCGGATCGACTCCATCTGAAGCCCAAGGGAGATACCTCCCCGCGCCTGATCGTCGGAGCTAACGCGGGCGAAGCCGAATGCCTTAGCCTGTGATTGGGCGGAACGTACTGTTCTCATGGGTATCTTGCCTCCCGGACAATCCGTCAGCATCCGGCAACTCCCCGGAAACGTCAACCGGTTTTTGCCGCCGCATCTCGTTTCGGCCTTCTCGGATATCCTGGAGCACGTTTAAGAGTTCCCGGACGCGCTGCCAGGCTTCGGCGGTTTCGCTTTCCGACGGTATCCGGCCGATGACACGCACCAGTGACCGGTGAAAGGGGCCGGACTTCTGCCCTGATTTCATGGGACACCAACTGGCAGGAGATGGTCTCCTGCCTGTCGCCTGCGTTCCCTTTCCGGAAATCGCCGGTCAACGCTTCCGCTTCGCTATGCGCTCCAGTGGCAGGAGTCGCGATAAAATCAGTGCCCTTCTCCGGGTTTATTGCACCGGATCTTGAACCGGTAGCTCTTCCCGGCCTTGACCGTGATGCACCGGACACCGCCCTTCACGATCTCTCCGGTGACCGAATACTCGAAAAAGCCGTGCTCAAGTCCCTCTTCCACCACCTCGACCAACTTCCGGGTGACGGCCTCCAGTTCGGCACGGTCCAGTTCGGGAGTTTGACGCGGCATGACGTTTCCCCCGGATCAGGCTGGGACGAGTCTGCGGAACCTGAGCACCGGTACCAGCCCAATGGCGTCCCGGCGAACCTGAAATTTCACCAATCCGCTCTGGTGAAGCTCGGAGATGATTTCGCCGAATTCATCGCCCGTGATGAAATAGCCTTTGTCCTCGAACGCTTCCTTCACCTCCCGGATGAACCGGCCCGCCTGCGGGTGACCGTTCCACCGGTCCAGAAGAACCTGATAGACGGTCCTGGCGGCCGGACTGAGCTGTTTATCGCTTTCCACGAGGCTTTCTCCTGACCCATTCGAATGGAAGCGAATAAACCTCCATTTGCCGGGCGATTTCACCGCCGATCTCTACTGTCCTTTCCCTTCCTGTGATCTTTGCTCCATCTTTGTGGTAGATGCAGAGATATCCCATGAATCGCTTGCCCGTTTTCAGCCTTTCCAGCTCGCCAATCCACATCGGGTAATACCCGGCCTCGAAATACCCCCAGAAGCGGTCCAGCAGCATCGGGATATCCTCGTGCCGGGCATCAAGCTCGACAAGTTTATTGGCGATCTCCGCCCGCAGGAGATCCTTTTCGGTCCACCAGACAGGGGTGCGTGGCCTGCCGGTCCAGGAAGCCGGGGTGACATACCCGGCCCGCACAAGGCGCATGAGCTTCGGATAGCTCAGGCCGAGTTCATCGGCGGCGGTCTCGCTGTCTACGGCGTCTTCGGGAACTTCATCTGGGTATATAAGGTCCGAATTCATAATTTCACCAACGAAAATATAAGGCATTGGCCAGATAATTTCAAGTCCGAAAGTAATAAGACTGGCTGTGGATGCGCCCCAATAGTTTTGTCCAGCGCCGCTCCACGCGCGCGCCAACGCGCACGGCGCCCCCCGCAGAGTCACACCGGAACTACGTCGCCTCTCGCCGGATTCACACAGGACTACTGGCCAACCCTACAACCGCGCTCGTGAATAGGGACTACCGCGCGCGAACCGGGCGGAATTAGCGTTTTGGGGAATTTCCCCAAACAGCAGCGCTCCAAAGTGGCCAGGAATGGCGGGGGGGGCAGGGGTTGCGTGGGATCCAAGCCGCTGGATCCGTACCTTTTATCGGCTGGCTGTCACTTTCCGCTGCGAACAGCGGGGAGACCTCCCCGGTAATCGTGGACCTCCCGCCGTAGTAGTGTTTCAATTCACTCCCCGCTGCGAACAGCGGGGAGACGGGGTTCCGCTGACATCCAGACGGGTCGAGGAGTGGTTTCAATTCACTCCCCGCTGCGAACAGCGGAGAGACTGCCCCGGTTCTTCATCCCCGCGGACCGCGCCGAAGTTTCAATTCACTCCCCGCTGCGAACAGCGGAGAGACATGTGGCTTTGCGCGGGCTCTCCCCGCGGACAAAGGTTTCAATTCACTCCCCGCTGCGAACAGCGGAGAGACCAGAG
>CAZSFB010000277.1:0-4717 GCA_964606035.1 uncultured bacterium
GTCCACGACCTTGTCCACTACCGTCACCGGCGGTTCGGCCAGGATGCTGATAGACGGAACCACGATCTCGAACTTATCGGTGCCAAACTCCTTCTGGGCGAGGAACGCTTCGTTTTCCCATGAGATGAAAACGTCGCCGATGCCACGCTGAACAAAGGTGGTCGTGGATCCCCGGGCCCCCGAGTCGAGCACCGGCACATTCTTGTAAAGGCGTGCGACGAAATCCTTTGCCTGTGCCTCATCGCCGCCGGCCTTCCGCTTGCCGAACTCCCAGGCAGCGAGATAGTTCCATCGGGCGCCGCCGGAGGTCTTCGGGTTTGGCGTAATGACTGAAACACCTGGCCGGACGAGGTCGTCCCAGTCCTTGATCTTCTTCGGATTGCCCTTGCGGACAAGGAAGATGATCGTGGACGTGTAGGGCGAGCTGTTGCTGGGGAGCCGCTTCTGCCAGTCAGCGGGGAAGAGCTTCGCCCTGGCCGCAATCTCGTCGATGTCATAGGCGAGCGCCAGTGTCACCACGTCGGCCTTCAGCCCGTCGATCACGGCGCGGGCCTGCTTGCCGGCTCCGCCATGAGACTGCTTGATGACCACGTCTTGTCCCGTCTGGGCTTTCCAGTGCCTGCTAAAGGCCGCATTGAACTCCTGGTAAAACCCCCGGGTGGGGTCGTAGGAAACGTTGAGAAGCTCGACGGTTTGCGCCTTCGCGCCTCCTGCGACAGACAGCAGTGCCACCGCCACATATGAAATCAATTTCTTCATGACTATTGGATCCCTTTCTTTTGGATAACCTCGATGGAGCCGTAGCTGAGCCCTATGAGGGCCTTACGAACATTCTCCAGCGTGTCACCGGCGGTATCGGATTCCTTGGGATGGGAGTTTTTTTTCGTCTCAAGGGTCATGATTCTGATTGCTCCGCCCCCATTGCTTCTTTTCCGCTTCCAAACTCCTTCGCGAGGGCCTCATAAAAAGGAGTTTCGCCGGACCTGATCCCCCTCTCGGGGTAATCGGGCACCGGCGAAATCCTTCGGACTTGAAGGAGAGGAAAACGGTCAGTGACTTTCTTGTCTTGCCCGCATTCCTGCCGGTGCCCTGCTGCAACACGTCGCCGCGGTGGCATTCGTGCTGCTGCAGGAGCAGTTACAACGACAGGTAGTGTGGAAGATTCGATACATCACAATAATATAGATAATTAAATTAGATAGGTTTGTCAACAGCACCGCGCAGAATTATAATAACGTATTGATATTACTGTGCTATTTATCCGCCCTTGGCGGATCTACGGACTAACCGAAGCATAGCCTCTGGTATCCTGTGGGAGGCCATCAGTGCCTCATCAAATGGCACCAGCACGGGACTGAGCCCCCGGACTCCGACCATCATGCGGGACTTTCCCTCTACCAAAGCCTCGACAGCTGCTTCTCCGGACAGGGAGGCAACTATGCGATCCCGGGCGGTGGGGCGCCCCCCTCTCTGGATATGCCCCAGGACAGTCGCCCAGGCTGGCACTCCCGTACGCTTTGAGACTTCATTCTTGAGCGTCTCGGCACCGCCCAGTTCATCTCCTTCAGCCACCACCACAAGAATCGTGCGGTGACCCCGTCGCATTTCATCCTTCACGAACTGGCAGATGGACTCGATGGTCTCCGTTCGGTCCTCCGGATACAGGACCACATCCGCTGCCCCCGCAACACCGGAGTAAATGGCGATATCGCCAGCATGCCGTCCCATAACCTCCACGAAAAAGAGCCGTCCCATTGTTGACGCCGTATCGTGAATCCTGTCGATGGCATCCAGGGCCGTGTTGATGGCGGTATCAAAACCGATGGTCTGGTCCGTGCCCGCAAGGTCGTTGTCGATCGTTCCAGTGCAGCCAACCACCCTGATGCCAGTCTCGTCCTCCAGCAACCGGGCACCCTGAAACGTTCCATCGCCGCCGATGGCAACAATCCCGCCCACTTCACGGCTTCTAAGCAGTTCAGCGGCCTGCCGCCGCCCTTCGGGAGTACGGAATTTTTCGGACCGGCTGGAGGAGAGAATGCTTCCGCCCAAGTTCATGATACCGCGGACATCATACTCGTCCAGGGGGCGGAGCGCCCGATCGATCAAACCCTGAAAACCCCGTTCAATGCCATACACACCCATATTCCGCCGGAGCGCGGCCATCACGACCGCACGGATACAGGCATTCATCCCGGGCGAATCACCACCACTCGTCAGTACACCGATGTTTTTCATAACAGGCGCCTCCGGAGGCCGGGTATCTGCATTTCCCGTAAGATGACGGAACCGGAACGCCGGCGCAACTGACCGGCATCAGCCGGGCTGCAGGGAAACGGCTTCCTGATACAGCCGCTGCAATTTCCTGGTGAAGGGCCTCTCCAAAAACCCGCGGACCTTCCGGCGGCCGAGTGCCCGGACCGGATAGATCTCTGAAATACTGGCCGTCAGGAAAACTTCGTCTGCTGCCAGCAGTGCATCCATGCGGAACTTCCGCTCGACAACACGCAGGCCCGCTTCAGGAGCCAGATCCATGACAATGTTCCTCGTAATCCCGGGCAGAAGACCCATCGACAGTGGAGGCGTCACAAGGGATTTTCCCTTGATATAGAAAAGCGAGGCGGTGGAAGCTTCCGCCACGAATCCCTTCTCATCCAGAAGGATGGCATCGTCGGCACCTGCCCTCCTGGCCTCTCTCAGGGCCAGAATGCTCCGCGCGTAGTTCGAGAACTTGATCTTCGCCGCACCCGCCGTATGGAGGCCTTCCACCGGCACCACTGAAACACCTGCCTCCTGTTTTCTGGCGGCCGAATCGCCAACTGCATAGGCAATAATCAGAACGGTCGGCTTCGAGCCGACAGCCCCGAGCCCAAGCTCGGCTCCGGTACCACGCGAAATCTGAATACGGACAAAAGCATCCTCCTGCATCAGATTATTGGCCTTGAGCAGGGACCTCACCCTGGACCTGATCGTTGGAAGCACCAAAAGCGCATTCTCAATCCCCAGCAACTCAAGCGATGAACGGATGCGGTCAAGATGCTCCTCAAGAAACGCCAGTTTCCCCCGGTAAGCGCGGACGGATTCAAACACGCCATCACCATAAAGAAATCCACGGTCCAGCGGGGAGATGGCGGCTTTTCCGGCAGGCACGATCTTGCCGTTCAGATGCAGGTACCGAACCTTCTGCGACATCAGTGTTTACCTCCGAGCCGTGCAAGCGTCGCGTGAAATCCTTCGAGCTTCAAGCTCACCTCCTCGGCCTCCCGCAGAGGGTCGCTGTCAAAAACGACTCCGCCTCCCGAGCCGAGAATCATCCCGCCTGAACCAGAGGTCATTGCCGTCCGGATGAGCATGGCCGCCTCGAAATTTCCGTCACGGTCGATGGCAAAAAGGGCACCGGTATAAAAGCCCCGGGGTGACACCTCTTCACTGTCAATCGCCCGGATCGCCGCCTGCTTGGGGGCTCCCGTCACGGATCCACCGGGAAAAGCCGCCCTGATTATCTGCGGCAATACCGCTATACCCGGCTCGGATACCTGGCAGCGTACTGCCGACACCATATGGAGAAGTCCCGGCAGTACGTCGATCCGTTCACGAACCGGCACCTCGACACTGCCTGTCCTTGCCACCTTCCCCAGATCATTGCGTTCAAGATCAACGATCATGCGATGTTCTGCCAGCTCTTTCGGATCTTCCCGCAGACGGATGGACTCCAGCTGATCCTCGCCGGTGATGCCGGTCCTGCGCCGGGTCCCTTTGATTGGAAAGGTCTCAAGCCATGAACCCCGCCGCCGGAGAAAACATTCCGGCGAGTTCACAAGAAGTTCCGTGAAACCAAGATGCGCATAGGTCCGGTACGGCATCGGATAGTCCAGAGCCCATCGTTTCCAGATTTTCCCTGCGTCTCCGCCATACGGGTAGCGGGCACGCTGCGAAAGATTCACGACATAATAATTGCCGCTGCCGATCCCGGTCCGAATGTTGCTGACCCGCTGGCCGTATTGGGCTTTGTCCAGTTCAAATCCTTCCGGCCCGGCATCACCGGGGCCAGAAAATAACGGAAAGCAAAGCGGTGGGGCGCTCCCGAAATCGAGTCCGGTGGACAGGGCCCGCCGGTGCACTCCATGACCCGGCAGGGCGCGGTCATAAAAAAGGGCCACCAGCGAGGGAACTGCCGGCTCACTGTTTTTCAGTCCGATACCTTCTGTCTGCTGCAGGAATTCGTACGACAGCGCCAGGATGCAGCACGGCGCCGATAGGTCCGTTGAAAGCTTTGCAGCGGACACCTCGCCACGGTACCGCCGGACTGTCTCGACGACAGACTCCAGCGGATCGGGGTGAGGCGGCCCGCATTCGGTTTCGCCCGAAAAATACCGGGTATGGCCGTCAAAAATGATGGCGGCGGATGGGTCCCGGTATTCCAGTGTCTCAGGCCAGCCGGGAGTCAGCGTTGAGGCACGGCCACCGTGCCCCAGAAGCACTATATCGCCAGGTTTCGGGATACGGCTCAAGATACCTGTCCGGAGTTGCCGGGCCGTCCGACACAACTATTTCAGGACTGCTTCCACCGGATCGGTCGGTGGTGACTGCTGGCCCGCGTAGTCCACCGCAATCACCCGGTAACGGTAGGTCTTGCTCTTGCCGGGTTCTATATCACGGTCCACAAAATACAGCGCGTCAATGCCTGTCTCCCGCTCAGTCCAGGTGCCAAAGCCGCCAA
>CAZSFB010000278.1:0-4713 GCA_964606035.1 uncultured bacterium
GAACGCCGCGAGAAGTTAGGGATCTCCCAGGGTGCGCTCGCCGCCCCTGTGGGTTTGCCGAACTCCATTGCCCTGCGCCGGATCGAGAACGGCCAGGTGGGCTTTCCGTTCGCCAAGGCCCATCTCCTTGCCGACGCCCTGGGAATGGACCGGGAGGAGTTCTGGGCCTTCTGTGGCGGCAAATCGGCCGACGTTGAGACGTCGCCGGACATCAAGGTGCTTGGCCGCGGAACGCTGCCGCCCGATATAGCCAAGAGGCTCTCGACGCTGCCGCAGTCACCGAGGTTCTGGGAAAAGCTCCGGGCAATTCTAGATGACGAGGAATATGTGGCCCGGCTCGAATCCGAGGCTCGCAAAAAGAAGTAGGTCACTATAGGGAGGGTGAGGTGCTATGGATTTCCGTCTCAATAAGGTTCTTTACGAGGCCAATCGCCTCCACGAACATCTCGGCTGGCTGAAGAAGAAGCCGCCCTATCTGCCGATCGAAGCAATCGAGACGGCTTTCTCACGCAAGATCGTGGTGAATTCGGATGATCTGGGCGAAGGAGTTAACGGCGCGATATTCGTGGATCCCAAGCTCCGCGGTGTGACCATCATTCAGTATAACTCCGAAGACCTCACCACGACCCGTAATGCCACGCTGGCCCATGAACTCGGTCACTACGTCCTGGGTCATCTGGAGACCATCGGCAAGGAAAAGCGCCTCTGCCGGCTCGCCGGTCGTCTCGCCAAGGATAACATCATTGAGCGCGAGGCGAACGTGTTCATGGCCGAGTTTCTCGTGCCGCTGGGAGTTCTGGGAAAGATGTTTCCGAAGGACTCCGGGAAGTTCACTAAAGAAGATCCCAAGGGCTTCAACGAGGAAAGCGACCTATTGGCCACGAAATTTTGCGTCTCCCCCAAATTCATCCGCAAGCAGCTCATGCGGCTCGATCATGTGCGCGGATGCGAATGGGGGCTATGATGGATCATCGTCCTGTAGGGGAAATGTTGCGGAACTTGCGGCTCCGCCGCCGGTTATCCGAACTCCAGGTCGCCAGAGCCGTCGGATACCGTCACGGAGGAACCATCCGGCGCATCGAAAAGGGAATCCTGCCCCTGCCCTTTACGAGAGTTGATCTGTACGCTGACGCGCTCGGTATAGAGCGAGTTCGTTTCTGGAGCATGGTCGGGCAGCTGCGGATAAAAACCATTGAGGCTCCGGGTCAGGCACCCGAACTGCTGCCCACATCCATCAACAAACGGCTTGCCCGTATGCAGCGCAGCTGTGAGTTCTGGAAACGGGTGAGGAGTTCAACAGCCACATCCCAAGAATGAATCGATAAATGCGACCTTCCATCTGACAATCGATCCAGTAATTTTGGAGAAGATCAATTGTGATGAGATTTCACTCCTTGATATGCACGAATTCCCGGCCGCTTTTCCGTGCGTTTTTGCCGTTTCTTGTTGTCTTGGCTTCTTCACCAAAACTCTCGGCGTCTATCCCTCCAGAAACCTTTATCACCCAAAAGTCGCCACGCGAACTGGAGTCCCTATTCGGGAATCCTGCAATCATGCGGACGGTATTTGATACGATCCGAATGCATCTGTACGGCGAGGCATCACCCGCCGACAGCGGACGTCTAAGCGATCTTCCGAATCAACCTGTTTTTCTTTGTGCCTATGGGCAGAATTTCCCGAACATCTGCGTGTCGGGTAGCGGCAAAACCTTTGCTGGATCCCTTAAGGCTGCTGCGCTGGCCTTAAAGAGGACGGCCGGGTTCGACGCAGGCCGGAATGCAAAGCAAAGAACCCGCCTCAAAGTGGATATCGAGATGTCTTCGGTAACGCGGATATTCAACAGCGACCTGCTACGGATGCCATTCGCCGAAGTGGCCCTGTCCGGCTACCGTGTCTCTGCACGTGGCAAAACCTCCTTCGTCCTTCCCTCAGAACTCCTTGAGCAGGAAATCTATAGCAGCAAAGGTGACCGGCCTGGAGTCAGCAGAGCCCGGTTAACCAGAGCTTTTCTCGACCGTAATCCAAAAGTCGCCCCGTTAAGCGGTACGTTCCGTTACGATGAATTCCGGACTGTCAGTTGGATCGAGCGGCAGCCCGCCGGTGATCAGCGTCCTGATATCTTCCGTACGTATCGGATCCAGGCATACGATTCGCCGGAACTGGACAAGGACAACCTGAAGGTAAGAGCGATAGCCGCTGCCAACTATCTGGCCCGGCATACGGACCCTACCGGAAAAATACGTTATCACTACAACGTGCCGCGCGACGCCGAGAACGGCAAATACAACATGCTTCGCCACGCCGGTTCGACTTATGCACTTCTTCAGGCATACCGTGCATTCAGACAAGAGCATCATTTGGCAGCGGCCCTCAGAGCCATCAGCTTTTTCCTTTCAAGTGCCCAGCGCAAACCGGTGAGCGGGCCGTCCGGCGAAGTGAGCGCCCTTTTCATTATCGACAATGACAAGATCAAGCTCGGTGGATCTGGAATCGGCCTATTGATGCTTTCGGAATACGCGAAAGCGACAGGGGACCAGAACACTTTTCTGGAGCCGGCCCGTGCCCTCGCCTATTCCCTGATCTCCATGCAAAAGAAAACCGGAGAGTTCTATTCCTTTGCCGATCCCGAGACCGGTGACCTGATGAATGACCGTGTGTCCGACTACTATCCGGGAGAAGCCATCCTTGGACTCATGAGTCTCCATGCCTGGGATCCCAATCCGCTGTGGCGAAATTCCGCCGTTTCAGGGGCCAAATGGCTCATCACCGTACGGGACCGGGCTAAATCCATCTCAGAACTGGACAATGACCACTGGCTGATGATGGCATTGGAGCAAATATTCAGGGTCGATCCTCAATCGGTGTTTCTGGAACATTCGCTGAAGCTGGCACGCGCAGTCGAGTTCCAGGCGCGGGGTAATCTGAAGCTGAGCAAAATATTCCCTGATTACCTAGGCAGCTACTACGATCCGCCCAGATCGACGCCGGCAGCCATCCGCACCGAAGGGCTCCTTGCCGTTGTCAAAACCTGCAAGCTCGGTGGCGAACAGTGCAGTTGGATGAATTCGGTGATCAAGAACACGATCAGGTTCCAGCTTCGATTTCAGTATACTGATGATCTGATGTGGTGGATCAAAAACAAGGATGACATAAGTGGCGGATGGATGGGTGGGATCGTTGACCCTTCAATACGGAATGACTTTGTGCAGCACAATTTGAGTTCACTCTTAATGAATACTCAGCAATAAGTCTACTTAACTCCAAATGTGCGAAAGATTCAGGACGTTATCCAGAACGTTATCAATCTTCTTCCATTGGGCCTCGGACAGCCGTATCATTTCCGCCATGAACAGGTTTCCTCACGAGCCCTCTGCGGAAACCGGTATAGACCACTTAAACGTCACGTACAAGCATTTATGGGATGGGTTCTACTAAACTCTCATGGCTTTACCGGTTTTGGGTAGCTTCTCTTCATGTCAGTTTTTCTTTCTACAGCACCCGGAGATTATCTCCGGGGAAAGGAAACGCCATCCTAATTTTCAACTACGTTCGGGACGTGCCCATCATGATACATCTCACTGTGATATATTAGGGTCTTTCTTATTTAATTGAGCGTAATAAACTGTCGCCTTTAGTAATGCACCGCAAATAATCCCGACTACTGGAGTGGCTATTAGTCCGAATATAGTTACATATTTTTCATAAATTACATTATCTTTACTCTTTATGATTCCCTCAGTTATCTCAAATACTATTCCTGAAATCGTTATCCATAAAAAATATGCGACGCGGTGTTCATTGAAATGCCGTAGTAAACTTTGGACGAATGACTTGCTCTGAAAAGTGGATAAAAGCATGTGAGCGGCAATAACTGAAAATATGGGCAATGCAAATGCAGAAATAAAAACCAATCCCATTTCTAAAATAATCCCCATATTATTTATTTTTCGTCTTCACATTTCTTGCATTTTTCATTATAGCCCTTTTGTTCCTTAAGATAATCCTTAACCCAATTGGAAATTGCAGATTTTGATGCGAACTTTCCTAAACTCAATGCGGCTCCCATTCCTGTCCCAATTCCTGCACCCGGAGCAAGCCCGCCAAGTCCCATGGTTGCGCCTAAATAACATCCAACTCCAGCCCCAGCAGCACCTTGTACAAGCGCACTAGCCGCAATATCCGCAGTCCGGTTTATTTCTGTTTCCATCTTCTCGCAATCATCAGAACCACCACTCTCGCCGGTCACCGCATTCCACATTTCTCCGGCAGCCATTTTGACAGCTTCCATTGAAATGCCCCCTGCAATCCCTGCAATTCCACCTACAAAGCCAACAGCCGCACAACCTGCAAGCCCAGCTTCTCCCTCCGGGTCGAACATATTGACGGGATCTCCGAGAACATACCCATACAGATTCGTATCGCCACCCTCGAACCGTATCGGATCCTTGGCCGTCCACCTTCCGGTCACGGGGTCGTAATCACGTGCGCCGAAGCGGACGAGCCCGGTATCCCGGTCGTAGAACCCTCCGGCGAAACCGAACGGCTGGAAGCCGGGGCTCGTGTCCAGCGTGACGTTACCGAACTCGTCGTAGTCCATTTCCTGCATCACCGTGCCCGTCACCGATTCTACCACGAATCTGGGGCTTCCGAGATGGTCAGTGATGATCCGGTATTCGGCCCCGTCCCGGACCAGGTAGTCCGGCACATTGACCC
>CAZSFB010000279.1:0-4709 GCA_964606035.1 uncultured bacterium
ATCGGGGTTTTACGCGCGCTCGATGGCCAGCGTCTCGGTTCCGTCCACGACCTGGGAGCCGCCATAGTAGCGCTTGCCGGGATAACCCTCGGCGTACTTGTTGGTGAGCACCGACGAGACGGCGGCCATAACCGCCGGCGAGGTGAAGTTCTCGGATGCGATCATCTCCAGGAACGACTGCTGACGGTCGAGCTCGTCGGCAAGAGTCTGCCATATCTCGGGGTCGCGGGATTTCAGCAGGCCTTCGTCGGCAACAAGGGCGCTTTTCCGGGTGGTGGCCGGGGACTTGGCGGCTGCGCTGGTGGACATGTCTGGTGGGACCTCTCTGGAAAGCCCCGCCGGGGTCCGGCGGGGATAGTATTACCTAACCGATCCTCCTGCGCCGGGGAAACGCATCAGCGCGAAGCCCCGCCGGAGGAGCCGTTGATTTTTTCAATACGCCGCTGGTGGCGGCCGCCTTCAAATCCGGTGGCAAAAAAGGCGTCGACGATTTCGCCCGCTGCCCCGCCGCCCACGACCCGGGCTCCAATGCACAGCACGTTGGCGTTGTTGTGGGCCCTTGCCATGCGGGCCGAGAACGGTTCCGCGCAGACGGCCGCCCGGATCTCCCGGTACCGGTTTGCCGTCATTGCCATTCCCTGGCCGGTGCCGCAGACGAGCAGTCCCTGCTCGGCCCGTCCGGCGGCCACATCCCGGCAGACCAGGGCCGCGAAATCAGGGTAGTCCACCGAATCGGCCGTATGGGTTCCATGGTCCAGTATCTCATGCCCGGCCTTTTTCAGCCGATCAACGAGTTCTGCCTTGAGCTGGTATCCGGCGTGGTCGGCGCCGACTGCGATTTTCATGGCTCCGGCATATCCGGCAGGGAGGCGGGCGCGCAAGGGGAGCCGAAAAAGCGGAAACCCGCTCGCCACAGAGGTGGCCAGCGGGTTCGGCATGACCCTTTTGGAAAAAGGGCCGGAATAATATGGAACGGCGGGGGTTATTCCCCGATGTTCAGGATCTTGCGGCCCTTGTAGTACCCGCAGTGGACACAGGCGCGGTGCGGGGCCGTGATTTCCAGGCAGTTCGGGCACTGGTACTTGGCCGGCGCGCTGATGCGGTCCTGCGCACGGCGGGACTTGCGGTGAGACTTGCCAGGTTTGCGTTTCGGAACACCCATTACCAATACCTCCTGCGCCTGCTTGCGCATGGGCCGCCCTTGGTAGTCCGGCCAGTAGGGTAAATCAAGGGGCCTCTGGGTGGGGTTCCCGGCGGCCGTCGGGTAGGGTTTCGCCGGGGGAGAACATTGCGGCTCTATTTCCTCAATATCCTTCTGAAGGCGGACGAGGCCCGGTTCCAGCGGCTTGTGAACCGCGTCCGGGAGCTGGAACCCGAGGTGATCGCCTTCGTCGAAGCCGACGGCTGGGCGGCAGGCCGCGGGGAGCAATTCGCGAGTACCTTCGGCAAGGAACTGTTTGTGGCGAATACCCCGAGCGGTCTGGACCTGGCGGTGTTCACGCCGAGGGGATGGATGAAAAGCCCGGTGGTGATCGGGACCGGTGCGTTTTTTCACGGGGCCTGCCGTGTGACGATCTCGCCGCCCGGGAAATCCCCCTTTGACCTCTACACCCTGCACCTGAACCCGAGGGGCGAAGACCGCCGGAAAACCGAATTGGAAACGCTGCTTTCGGCGGCAGACCCCAATCCGGACCATCCAGCACTCATCGTGGGGGACATGAACGCCGTACGTGCGGATGACCGGATCGGCGAGCGGCGGATTTCGGAGATCACTCCCGACGGCCAGTCCCCCTACTGGATGCAGGACAAGCTCCCGCCAAAGGCGCTGGCGACACTTCTTGATGCCGGCTGGCGGGATCTGTTCCGCGAACGTGAGCCCGCCTCCCACGGCTTCACTTTTCCGGCGGACCGGCCGGTGGCCAGGTACGATTTCGCTTTCGCCAACGATGCCATGTTCCCCCGGGTTAAAGATATCCGGGTCCTGGATACGCCCGCGGACGTGCAGGTGTCGGATCATCTGGGGCTTGTGCTGTCGATTGTCTGAAAATCCGGTCAGCTTTTCTTGAGTGCCTTCAGGGCGGCCCACCGGGGGTCGGTTTCCTGCCGGGATTCCCTGGTGAGGGAGGCCGGATCAATCTGGCAGGTCTTTCCCGAGTCCTCGCAGACGGTACGCATGGGGATGCCCAGCGCGGCGACCTCGTAGAGGAACGGCTCGAAGTCGATGGAGTCGCCCGAATAGGTCATGTCGTCCAGATCCGAGGGCGACAGCCGGTTGGCGGAATCCAGATCTTCCTCGCTGGGTTCGGGCGACTCAGGTTCCGCAGTGCGGCCTTTCCGGCGGCCCTTTTTCGGTTCGGGTTCGGCCGGGGTATGAGTGGTTTCGCGCCGGAGCAGGAAACTGATCTTCTCGTCCAGGTGGAACGGCAGGTTTTCGCCGCACCGGTCACAGGGGCGTTCATAGTCGAAACCAAGGGAGCCCTTCGCCGTGACTACCTCGCCGTGCTTTTCCACGTGGAGTTTCACCGAGAGGGGGCTTTTCACTGTGACGCCCAGATGGTTCGAGTCGGCCCCGGTGGGCGAGGGGCCGGCGTCCGTGGCGGCTCCGGCCCCTGCGGGCGGCTCGTGACCATCGGCGGAGAGGAGTGGGGCCTGGGTATCCAGGTCGCGCGGCTGGTTTTCCAGATCCCGCAGCTTGAAGGTGAACCGGCTCATGCCGGTGATCTTAGACGATTTTCCGCCGGGGTCACCGGTTCAGCCGAGGAAAGCGCTCTCGGGCGGGACGGGACGGCTGGTCCAGCGGCGCTGGATGGCCCGCACGGCCTTCCCGTAGAGGCCCTGCAGCCCTTGCCGCCGCCAGACGAGTTTCGTGGCCTCCCAGTGGTCCTGCCAGGTGGGAACGGTGTGCTGGAGTGTGCGCGGCGGGGGGAGATCGCCCGATGGGAGCCCTTTGGAACCATCCAGGCCCACCACGACACCGGCATAGCAGGAAGTACCGGCCTCCACCTTCTCGCCCACATGCATACCTGGCTGCGGCTCAATGCGGTGGTGGCGGTCGCAGGCGGCGAGGATCTTCTCGCGCCAGGAGATAAGCTGCTCATCGGTCAGATGGTCGCACCGGATCACCGGGCGGTGGGTGTTCCAGGTGTCAATATCCCAGTTTTTTACCCGGTTTTCGGCAAGTGCACGGTCAGCGAGTGCGGACGGGTAGGGCGTCGCGAAGGTCACCTGCACGTATTCTGGTTTCACGCGGTCCACGAGGTCACGGGTCATCTCGAGGTCTTCGACAGTTTCCTCCGGGAACCCCACGATGAGGAACATCCACCGCTCGATCCCGGCCCGGCGGCACCGTTCCATCGTTTCCTCGATGGCCTCGCGGGTGGTCCCCTTGCGGATGGCCTTCAGTACCCGCGACGAGCCGCTTTCCACGCCCCACATGATGGTACGGAATCCGGCCCGGGCCATGAGGTCGAGCATCTCCTGCGTGGCGAACTTTGAGCAGCGTCCCTGACACTTGAACACGAGGTCGTTGTAGCCGCGCCGGATGATTCCGTTGCAGATCTCCGTGATCCAGGCGTTTTCAACAGGGTTCATCCCGGCCAACTCATCGTCGTAGACAAAGATCTCCCGGAACCCGAGCCTTTTCAGCTCCCCAATCTCGTCCAGGATCGCCTCCACGTCACGGAACCGGGTTTTGCGGTCCATGAACACCACATCCGAACAGAAGGTGCACTTGTGTGGGCAGCCCCGGCCCCAGAGCATCACCGCTTCCGGAGCCACATGGCGGGGGTGGTTGCCCAGGTAGCCGTAAATACCCGGCTCCAGAAGGTCGCGGGCCGGCATTCCGAACTGCTCCATCGGATCCAGCGGGATTCCTTCAACGATACTTCCGGCGGGAGGTAGCTCCTTTTCACCCTTGAGCCCCAGGATGAGGTCGCGGAACGCCAGTTCGCCCTCCCGCGTTACGAGATAGTCGGGTTGGACATCACTTAATGCCTGCTGCGGATAGGCGGTCACATGGGGGCCGCCGATGATGATTGTCGTGCCGGAGAGGTTTTCCCGGGTAAAACGGGCGATTTCCTGAAGCGCCTTATAGCTGTAGGTGGTGCAGGAGATGCCGAGGACGTCCGGCTTTTCCTCAAGCAGGCGGCGGTACAGGCCGTCTCCGGGCAGTTTCATGGCGTCGAAATCAATGACCCACGGGTTCGCCACATCCCGGACGGCTGCCGCCAGGTACAGAAGGCCCAGCGGAGTGTTTTCCGGCACATGGACGTTGGTCGTCGGCGGGTTAACCAGCAGGACTTTCATGCAGTTACTGCTTGAATGATAACGGAAAGGCCCCTCCGGCGTCCATGATGCGAAACACGCCCGCCGTAACCATTTCGTCACACGTTCTCAATGGTCCTGCCACGTCTCGGGCATAGGCTCACCGCCGACCTCCTCCCGGAGCTGGACTGTCCCCACGGGCGTCCGATGACGGGGGAGCAGGGGAGGAACTGGCCGGGAAATCCAGCGGAAGCAGAACCAGGGGATGAAAACCCCGCTTCCGGAAATCATGCCTCGGCTTCCCAGTGACTCGGACAATGAAACCAAACCTCGAAAGGGAGAATCGGATGGACAGCAGGAAAAAGCTCAAGGGATGGCTCGCGGCGGGACTCATACTCGCCTTCGCGCCGTCGGCCAAGGCAGGCGACTTCAAGGTCGAATGGAAG
>CAZSFB010000280.1:0-4705 GCA_964606035.1 uncultured bacterium
GAAGTTTCAGCCTGTTCCGGCCTCATTTTGAGCTACTGCCGGCAAATCCTCCAGCCGTTCACTCCTGAGTCGGGGGTCAGGGAACGTAATGCTGGTGGACTATTCGCGGCCACCGAAAACGTTTTTTCGCTCTTTCAGAAGGTCATAGAGCATGCCCTGAACGGTCGCCCGGACCTGTTCCTTGAGCTCCGTTACAAGGATTTCGTCCTGAAGGTCCTTTTCGGTGTATTGCGAGAGATCCACCGGATTGCCGTAACGAATCTTCCACCGGGTCGGAAGTGGTATGAGTCCCGCGGGGCCCAGAAGTGGCCAGAGGGGTGTGACCGGAAAGTAAGAGAAGCCAAGGGCCTTGGACAGCCATCCACCGCGGCTGATGAGTGGCATGATTTCCTCGGCTCCCATGATGGCGACCGGGATGATCGGGGCTCGGGCTCTCACAGCCAGCTTGATAAAGCCGCCGCGTCCGAACCGCTGAAGCTGGTAACGCTGGCGGTAAAGCTTCGACAGTCCTTTCATGCCTTCGGGGAACACGCCGACTATCTCCCCGGCCTGGAGCAGCCGCGTGGCATTGGCCTGCGAAGCACGAATCATTCCGCCGCGCGCAAACAGCGGGCCGGCAAACGGGGCGTTCGCGAAAACGTCGTCGATCAGGAAACGGGGAAGTCTCCGCCCGTCGGTCGCGCGTTTCACCGAATGGGCGGTCATGATGGCATCATAGGGCAGGGTACCTGAATGGTTGGCCACCAGAATCGCCTTCCCATGCTGCGGGATCACGTCTGTGCCTATCGCGTCGACCTTGAACCAGCGGTCATAGAGGAAATCGATGGCAGGCCGGACCTGCTCGACGAATGCCGGATCCATCCCGAAGTCATCCACGTCGAGAGAGCGGTTCCGGAGCTGAAATGCCTCCATCCGTTCCTGGAGGATTGGAGGTTTAAGGGAGTATAAAAGTGGATCGAGAGATTACAGTATAACGCTGAGACACCGGTAGCGGATTGCCGGGGATTAAGGTCCAGGAAGTGTCGCGGCCTGGCGGGTTATCCGGTCCAGGCGCGCAGCCAGTTCGGTGCGGATCTGGCGCTGTGCAGGGTCCGAGGCAGCCAGGTCGAGCAGGTCGAGCAGGTCGCCTTTCAGCTCGCGGATTTTATCCTGCGTCGCCTGGGGCATGTCAGCCTGGTGCTCCGGTCAGGATGCCGGCTGGTCGAGCTTCTTGGAAAGCTGGATCAGCTTGGTGTCGAGGTCCGAGAGTTTCTTGGTCAATGTCTTCACTTTGCTACCCAGCGCCTCGATTTCATCGCGGGTCGGAAGATTGAGGGCTTTGATAAGGTCCTGAGTATTCTGGTCGATGGAGTTGCGGGCCTCGGTGGAGATTTCGAACGCCTTCACGACGCCTGAGGTGAACCGCTTGTTCTGCATCAGCTCCACGAAGAGCTGGGTCAGCTGCTTCTCGTTCTTCTCGCGGATCTCGTCAAACATATCCTTTAGCGCCATGACTTGAGTTCTCCTGTGCGGAAGCCGGTGACCGGCCGCAACCTCCCTTTCATAAACCGGTCTGTGGGGATGTTCAACGGGTTGTTGTCGAAGGAAAAATTTCCATGAAGGGTTGTATGGGTTTAGAATGAGTCTAAACTGCCTTCTTGGAAAGATATTTCATCGTTGAAAGGACATCCGAAAATGGACTTCAAAGGCCCTAGGTCCTTCGTTTTGATTACGGTTAGCCTTGGGGTGGCCGGAATGCTGCTGGTAAAATGCGTCACCAAGGAGGCTCCGGCTGAAAAGCCCGGTACTGCGTTGTTGCGGCCGCCGGTCAAGAAAGGGCCACCTCTCCGGTGGCTGTCGGCCGACGAACTTGCGAAAATTGCCGAAGAGGATGAATACGCAGCGCTTGTGCCGTTTGAACTTCCCCTGGGCCTGAAGTCCGAGGCCGGGGCTGCCTTTGTGAACCGTGACAAGCCCATCACGAAGGAACGGGTCGAGCTTGGCCGACTGCTGTATTTTGATACGCGGCTTTCCTTTGACAACACGATATCCTGTGCAACCTGTCACCATCCGAACCTGGGCTGGAGTGATGAGGGGCCCACCTCGACTGGTATCAGGGGGCAGAAGGGCGGCCGGAATGCTCCGATGGTACTGAATACGCTCTTCGTTGCACCACAATTCTGGGACGGCCGTGAACCGGATCTGGAAGGTCAGGCCAAGGGACCGATTACGAACCCGATTGAAATGGGTATGCCCGATCACGACACGGCAGTGAAGAAAATCGCTGCGATCAAGGGATACGGTTCGTATTTCAAGGCGGCTTTTGGTGATGAGCGGGTGGATATTGGCCGCATTGCCGATGCCATCGCCGCCTTTGAGCGGACGGTCGTTTCCGGTAACTCTCCTTTCGACCGCTGGAAGGCCGGCGACGCCTCCGCCATGAGCGAGAGCGCAATCCGTGGCGAGGAGCTGTTCCGCACCAAGGCCAAGTGCACCCAGTGCCATGTGGGCGCGGTATTCAGTGACAATGCATTCCATAACCTGGGGGTCGGATGCTCCGGTGATGCCTGCACGGACTGGGGCCGTTGGGAAATCTCCAAGCAGTCCGAGAACGAAAAGGGTGCGTTCAAGACACCATCCCTGCGGAACATCGCCCAGAGTCCGCCGTATATGCACGATGGGTCGGAGAAGACTCTACGTGAGGTCGTGCAGCTCTATAACCGCGGCGGAAACCCCAACAAGTGGAAGTCACCGCTGATCTTCCCGCTCAACCTGACCGACCCGGAAGTTGATGACGTGGTGGCGTTCCTTGAAGCGCTGACCGGCGAGGTGACGCCGGTCGAGGAGCCGAAGGTGTTTCCCAAGTAACGGGGTAAACCGGACATCAGCTAAAACGGGGTGGACTTTCCAGTCCACCCCGTTTCTTTGTGCCGGCGATTTTCAGGGAATCAGTAGCTTCTCGGCAATCCGAGCACGTGCTCGCTCACGAAGGAGAGGATCATCTCCTTTGAAACCGGAGCCGTCCGCATGAGCCGCATTGAAGTCCAGTGGTGGATGACACCATATTCCTCGGAGAATCCGTAGCCTCCCATAGTCTGGATGGCGCGATCAGCCGCCTTGATGGCGATTTCCGCCGCAAGATACTTGGCATAGTTGGAATCTGTACCGACTTCGGTGGGCGGGAGCTTGCTGTCATAAGCCCAGGCTGCCTTGTAGGCCATGAGCCGCATCGCCTCTGCCTCGATCTTGATCTCCGCCAGTGGATGCTGGATTCCCTGATAACCGCCAATCGGTTTGCCACCGAAAACGCTCCGGTCCTTGGCATATTTCACGGCCTTCGCGAGGAGGAAATCAATGGAGCCCGCCGCGGAGAATGCCGCGAGAATGCGCTCCGGGTTCAGCGCCTCGAACATGGGCAGGAACCCCTGGTCATGCAGTCCCACCAGGCTCCGCTTCGGCACACGAACGCCGTCGAAGAACAGGGTATACTGATTCATTCCCTCAATGCCGTGAGTCGGAATCCGCCGTTTTTCGAGCCCCTTTGCATTGGTTGGCACGATGAACAGGCTGAACCCGGCCGTCTTGGGCAGGTTTTTTGTTTTCAGTTCCTCATACGGGGTTGTACGAGTGACAAGCAGCATGTAGTCGGCCACATCCGCGCCGGTGATGAACGTTTTCTGGCCGGTAATGACGTAATCGTCGCCATCCTTCTTCGCCTGGGTCGTTATCCGGAATGTATTGGAGCCGGCATCAGGCTCGGTGATGGCGAAACAGAACTTGAGCTTGCCGGCGCAAATCTGCGGGAGAAACTCCTTCTTCATCTCTTCGGAACCGTGGCGCAGGATGCAGAGAGCGTCCATCGGGGTGAGCACAAAGAGCACGTTGCCGAGGCCGTTCGAGGTCATGGTTTCCGTGGCAACGCCCATGGCAGTGATGCCGATATTCGTACCGCCGTATTCTTCCGGAACCAGGGCACCCAGAAATCCAGCTTCGGCGGCAGCGTCCCACAACTCCTGCGGAAACCGGCGGTTCACATGCATGTCGTGCCGCATCTGCTCGATGACCGGATCGAATTTGCGAACCATCTTCTCGGCGCTGGCGCGGACTTGTTTCAGTTCGTCGGAAAGGGTGAAGTTGAACGACATGGTGCCTCCGTTGAGTGACTGCTTTTGACTGACCGTTTGGTCGGTTCCGTTTCCTATCCCGTCCGCCTGGCAGGCGCAACACGCCCAAAACAAACAGGGCGGCCCAAGGCCGCCCTCTTGAGGGCAATTTATGAGGGTGGTTCAGTCCTTGACGAAAATGATCTCGCCGGAGATTCCGTCGTAGCTGGAAAGTTCTTTGGAGACCTTGAATCCAGGGACCGGGCTCTTGCGGCTCCAGTTCTTGGGCTCGTATTTGCCGCTTTCAAGGACACTGCGCACAAGCTGTCCGCGAAGGATTTTTGATTCATGCGTGATGGCCGAGAACTTCGCCTTGGACCCTTTGCCGGAAACTTTTCCGAACTTGACCTGAATCCAGCTCACGGCACCTGACGGCGGCGCAATGGTCTTCGAGTGTTCTTCCGGGAGGAGATCCAGGACACCGCGACCCTTGAGCTCGCGGATCCACAGGTGTGCCAGCTCTCCCTTCCAGTAACGGGTGAGGGGGCCGACATCAGGAAGCTGCGCCGAGATTTTCAGCTTATAACCCGGGATCATCTCACCTGTGGTCACGAGCCCAAGAA
>CAZSFB010000281.1:0-4702 GCA_964606035.1 uncultured bacterium
GCCATCTGAAGCTGCGGCGTCATCTTGAGCGTCTGCGTCTGCTTGAGACCGACACTGAGCTGCTGACGGGGCCCGATGGACATTTCCCTAGTAATTTCCCTTAGTTATACAAACTCAAACCGATGAGATTCCGTTGCTTGCGAAAATTATACCAATCACAAGCGGAAGGGTCCATAGATGAACCACGGCCAAGGGTTCGAAAGGGGCTTAACGAACTGATTTAATTAGTGATTTTCTTTATTTTGAACTCAACCTGCTGCCGCCCGGCCCAATCGTCCCTGCTGGCGCTCCACAGCGGCCCGGATGAAGTCCCTGAACAGGGGATGCGGGGCCGTCGGCCGACTCTTGAACTCCGGGTGGAACTGGCAACCCAGAAACCACGGATGACCGGGAATCTCGCAGATTTCAACAAGTGTGCCGTCCGGCGACAGGCCCGAAAGAACCAGCCCCTTGGCGACGAACTGTTCACGGTAGCTGTTGTTGAATTCAAACCGGTGGCGATGCCTTTCGCTAATTTCGAAGGCACCATAGACCTTCGCCGCGAGACTCCCCCGTCCCAGCATGCACTCATAGGCACCAAGCCTCATGGTACCGCCCAGCCCCTTCACGTTCTGCTGGCTTTCCATCAGGTCAATAACGCAGTTCCGGCCCTCGGCCTCGAACTCCCTGGACGACGCATCAACGATCCCGGCCACATTCCGGGCGAACTCGATCACCATGAGCTGCATGCCAAGGCAGATGCCGAAGAACGGAATGCCGGATTCACGGGCAAACCGGATTGCCCGGATCTTTCCTTCCGTGCCGCGCTTGCCGAATCCCCCCGGCACCAGGAGACCGTCGTAGCCAGCCAGCTCGGAGGATAGCGTGTTTTCGGGAAGCTCCTCTGCGTCAACGAAGTGGAGGTTCACCTTGACACCGTTGGCGATGCCGCCGTGGATCAACGCCTCGTTCAGCGACTTGTAGCTTTCGGTCAGATCCACGTATTTGCCGACAATGGCTATATCGACATTCGATTTTGGGTGCCGGATGTTACGAACGATGTTTTCCCAAGGCGAGAGGTCAGGCTTCTTTGCCCAGATGTTGAGTTTCTCGACAATGCGCTCGTCTACGCCCTGCTGGTGCAGCATGAGCGGCACCTCGTAGATCGAGGAAGCATCTTCGGCAGCAACCACACAGTTCCGGTCCACGTTGCAGAAGAGCGCAATCTTGTCCTTCATGTCCTCGGGAAGCGGCCGGTCCACGCGGCAAAGCAGCATATCCGGGTCAATGCCAATCTCCCGTAACGTTTTGACCGAATGCTGTGTCGGCTTTGACTTGAGCTCGCCGGAACTGGGCAGATAGGGAACCAGAGTCAGATGAATATAGAGGGTGTTCTCCCGGCCGAGATCGAACTTGAACTGGCGGATGGCTTCAAGGAACGGCAGGCTTTCGATGTCCCCGACAGTTCCACCAACCTCGACGATGGCGAGATTTTTCCCTTCGGCGGCCAGTTTCACACGACGCTTGATCTCGTCTGTGATGTGGGGAATCACCTGAACGGTTTTCCCCAGGTAGTCGCCACGCCGTTCCTTGTTGATAACCTCGAGGTACACCTGCCCGGACGTGAAGTTGTTGTTCCGGGTCATGAGCGCGCGTGTGTACCGCTCGTAATGCCCCAGGTCCAGGTCCGTTTCCGTGCCATCGTCGGTGACAAACACCTCACCGTGCTGGAACGGGCTCATGGTGCCAGGGTCAACATTGATATAGGGATCGAGCTTGACGAGGGTGACGTCGAGACCACGGGCCTCAAGGATGGCACCGATACTGGCGGCCGCCAGACCCTTGCCGAGAGAACTGGTGACACCGCCCGTGACGAAGATAAATTTGGGTTTCATTCCGCGCCTTTTCAGCCCGGAACTGGAGTATAAAACCAAGACCCGGCCAGTCAACCGGCCGCAAAAAAACAGCCGGGTTGCCAGCCGGCTGTATTTCTTATTGCATCCGTGACAGCCGCGTCAGGGCGGTGGCAACGTGGTGAACTCGAAGTCGCGGATTTCGCCGCCATCGGCCCCCACAGAGTAGTAACGGATGGAACTGCCCGAAATCAGCGGCGGCGTGGTACGGTTCCAGACCGGGGTCTTCAGGTTTACAAGTGTCAGGTTGTCGCCCAGTGCATCCCGGGTCTGGTTCGGAATGACCAGCCAGGATGGCCCCACAAGCGATGCCGTCGGCAGACTGCCGGGGGCGTCGATACGAGCCACGATCACAGGCTTGTACAGGCCGACATTGGCTCCGCCGCTTGGCGCGGCTGTGAACTGGGCAGAATCCATGACATAAATGCGGCTATTGGGCGTGGCACTGCGGGTAACTGTCAGGAATGTGGCCGCGCCGTGGGTCCGGAGATCCATGACGTTGGCCCCGCCGCCGGACTCGACGGTCAGTGCGGTTACCGGATTGGTCGGGATCAGCGCTCCATCCCTGGGAGCACAGACCGTCTCGGAACAGCCGCTGCCGGAACGCCAGCGCCAGAACTGCGACAGGTCAATCACCGACAGCTTCAGGTTGGCACCGGTTACACCGGCCACCAGTGCCCTGTCGCCCTCGATCCGGATCGCCTGGATACTGGCAGGATACCGGTCAGTCGAGTTTGATGCCCTCGCAACAGTCCGGTTCGCCACACCGCTCTGGAACTTGGCGACACACTGTAAACTGGTGCCTTCAAAATCGGCCGACTTCAGGTTGTCGAGGTTCATCCAGAACAGGTTAGACGTCGAATCACTGGACGAGTTGCTGAAACCGACAAGCAGGAGATTGTCTCTGATAGCGAACGACTGGGGCACAGCGCCTGGTAAAGTCGCTGTGCTGGTGAAACGGATCTGGCTGCTGGTGGTACACTCAGTGATCCCGGACGTCAGATTGACCGCAGCTCCAGTATTGAGATCATGCACAGCCAGGCGGAAGGCTGACGAGCTCTCCTTCACAATCATATAGACCCGCTCACGCCCCTCATCCACGATCGCCGAATGGATCTCTGCACCGGTGCCGTCAGCAGTGGCGTCGGTGCTCAGACCGTTGACACCGGCCAGGTTCTGGTTCTGGTCCAGCTCGGTGTCGATCTGCGGATCCACAACATTCAGATCGTACCGCTGGGTATCACTCTGGTTTTCCGTGACAAACAAAACCGACTCCCCGATGGCAGGGCCATAGAGGAAGGATTTCTCGATCTTGTCGAGACGTGGAGCCGGCCCCGTGGCCAGAAGCCCGGTATTGATGCGAATACTCTGCTCACCCGTAATGTTGTCGGTATCCACGGCGCGGGCGACATAGATCGGGTTTGCAACCCCTGTGAAATCCCGCTGCTCGATTACCGAAATCGTATTGGAGACGGGATTGGTGAAGAAATACCGTAGGCGCGCCTGCGCAGGCAGGTCATGGGCCACAGTTGTCCAGATTCCACTGGCGGCACCGGGGAAGAGGTTCGGGTAGCTTTGCTTGGCCTCGAAAGTGACTTCAGGGAACGAAATTGTCGGGTATGGCCGGGCTTTCAGCCAGGGCAGGCTTGCATGGGCGATATCCGCTGCTTCCCGGGTGTGACGGAACTGGAGGATCTGGCTGGTGCTTGAATTGAACAGGAACCCGAGCTGCTCGGACGCCGCAATCACGATAGCCCCACCCTGCGTGTTGTCAGGCGGGGCGGCGAGATTGATGACCGTGTCGCCGGGCACCAGTTCATTGTCGCCTTCCATTTCAGCACAGAGCGCCTCTTGGGCAACCGTCAGCGGACCACTGTCAGGAATGCCATTTGCGAAGCGGAAGCATCCAAGATCATCTGCCGTCAAATCCGCATCGCTGCCCGGATCATACAGGTTCACCAGCGCTACCGTCGTCGGCGTAATACCCGTTACGGACGTCTTTTCGCCCAGCGACACTGTGGTCATCAGCGTAAAACGGTCGTCCCGGTCAGCATTGGGGTCACTGAGAACCGTCCCGCGGTCCCGCACGCTGGCGAAATGGGCGAATGCCCGGCCGATTCCCCCGCCGAGCGTTTCGCTCCTGGCGGTAATTGTGCGGTTAAGTACGATACCGACCGGCAAATCCGGCAGCCCGAAATCTCCCCGCAGGTCAACGACATTCATCGAATCCATGATCCGGAAATAGGAGACCGTCTGGGTGGGGACTCCGTCGCAGGCATCCGTCCGTATGGTGAAACGAAGCTTGTCGGAATTGCTCACGGAAACGACCGTATAGCGGTAAATCCGGTCACCCAGTGTCGTCTTGAGAAGAAGAACATCCTGCGGATGCACAAGATCATCCGTAGTCCGGGCGACGCCATCCGGCCCCCACAGGCCGTTCGCATCCAGGCCTGTCACCGCAATGGTCCGGTCGAGCGGCACCGTAACAATATCGTCCCGGTCGCGCTGGTCAGCACCCGCCCCTGTCAAAATACGCGGGTTCGGGTCCATCACGCACTGCACGTTGGAGTAGGATTGTCCCGCCCCCGTGCCGCCAGCCGTATTGTCAAAAGCGATTGTATGGGCGGACGGATAGACCGAGGAGAGCCTTGTTGTATCAGGGCGAACGTCCACCGGATAGACAAGTTGCGGCCGGTCATTGAGATTGTCGCCGGTGGGATCATTGGACGTCGTCCGCACCGACAGGAAACCAAGATCACGCCGCACCCGGCTTTGCAAGGTGGCGGGTATGTCCGGTTTCTCGACCCGGA
>CAZSFB010000282.1:0-4691 GCA_964606035.1 uncultured bacterium
TGACGACGATGTGCTGGCCATTGGCTCGGGTGGTGCGTTTGCACAGGCGTCGGCACTGGCACTTTTGAAGCATACCAGCCTTTCAGCCCGGCAGATCGCCGAGGAGGCACTCGCGCTGGCAGCCAAGATCTGCATTTACACAAATAACTCCATAAGCATAGAGGAGCTGTAGGGACACCCGATGACCATCCCAACGAACCTTACCCCCCGGCAGATCGTCGAGCGCTTGGATGCCTATATCGTCGGCCAGCCGGAAGCGAAGAAGGCGGTTGCCGTCGCCCTGAGGAACCGCTGGCGCCGGCAGCAGCTTTCCCCGGAGGTGCGGGACGAGATCTATCCAAAGAATATCCTGATGATCGGTCCGACGGGGGTAGGAAAGACGGAGATCGCCCGGCGCCTGGCCCGGATCGTTGCGGCCCCCTTTCTCAAGGTGGAGGCGTCCAAGTTCACGGAAGTTGGATACGTCGGCAAGGATGTTGAATCAATGATCCGAGACCTGGTTGAGGTGTCGGTGAAAATGGTGACCGAGGAGCACAAGGTCCGGGTCCGCGAGCAGGCAGAAAAGGCCGCTGAAGACCGGATTCTCGATGCGCTGCTTCCGGGAGCTGAGACCCCGGAAAAGCCACCGGAAAGCCGGTTTTTTGTGGCGCCTGCATCGGGTGGGGCCACGGCGGTTTCCAGTAATCTGGCCGACAGTACCCGGGAGAAGTTTCGCCAGATGCTCCGCGACGGCCGTCTGGAGGACCGGGAAATCCAGATCGAGGTCACGCCGAAGTCAATGCCTCTGGCCCAGATCGTGACCCCCCAGGGGGTTGAGGAGATGGGGGTGGACCTGTCCGAAATGGTGGGCGGGCTGTTCGGAGGAAACCGGAAGAAGACCCGGACCTTAAAGATTTCCGAAGCCCGCGGACTGCTCGTCGAGCAGGAATCCCGCCGGCTGATGGATCTGGAAGGGGTCCACAAGGAAGCACTCCGGCGTGCAGAAGAAAGCGGGATCATCTTTCTTGACGAGATAGACAAGATAGCCAGCCGTGAGCGCGCGGCCGCCGGGCCAGACGTGTCCCGGGAAGGCGTTCAGCGGGACATCCTTCCGATCATCGAGGGGTCAAATGTCACCACCAAATACGGGTTGGTGAAGACCGACCAGATGCTGTTCATTGCTGCCGGTGCGTTCCATGTGTCCAAACCTGCCGACCTGATCCCCGAACTCCAGGGCCGGTTTCCAATCCGGGTGAACCTTGAGCCGCTGTCGGCGGAGGATTTCGTCCGGATTCTCAGGGAGCCGCGAAATGCCCTGACGGCCCAGTATTCGTCTCTTCTGGGGACAGAGGGGCTTGAGGTGAGCTTTACAGGTGACGGGCTGGAGGAAATCGCCAAGATCGCGGCCCAGATCAACCGGCAGATGGAAAATATCGGCGCCCGCCGGCTCCATACGATCCTGGAAAAAGTCCTTGAGGAGATTTCCTTTCAGGGACCGGAGTACCCCGACCGGAAGATTTCCATTGATGCCGCCTTCGTGAAAAACCGGCTGGAGGGAATCTTGAAGAAACAGGATCTCTCCAATTACATATTGTGACCTTGCACCGCCCCAGGCGGGCGCAATGCCGGGCCGGTTAAGCGCCCGACGGAAAGCAGACCCCCTTTGCAGGATTTCGTTGCCAAGGCGAATGTGCTTCTGGAAGCACTCCCTTACATCCGGCGTTTCGCCGACAAGGTGTTTGTCATCAAGTACGGCGGCCATGCCATGGTGGACGAATCGCTCAAGCGCAGTTTCGCCCGCGACATCGTGCTGATGAAATATATCGGCATGAAGCCGGTGGTTGTTCATGGTGGCGGCCCGCAGATCAAGGAGCGGCTGGCGAAGTTCGGTGTGAAGAGCGAGTTCGTCAACGGAATGCGGGTAACGGACGCCGAGACGATGGTGATTGTCGAGGAAGTTCTTGCCGGCCACGTCAACAAGGAGATCGTGACGCTGATCCAGTCGCAGGGCGGACGGGCTGTGGGTATCAGCGGCAAGGACGGCGGGCTGATCCAGTCTTCCAAAATGCTGATGGATGACGGAAGCGGAAAACCACGTGATATCGGCTTTGTTGGAAAGATCGATTCGGTCGACCCGAAACTGATCCGGACGCTGGTGGCGGACAAGTTCATCCCGGTGATCGCGCCCATCGGAGCGGACGAAAGCGGTCAGGCATACAACATCAATGCTGATATCGTCGCCGGAAAGGTGGCCTCCGCGCTGAAGGCCGAGAAGCTGATCCTGATGACGGATGTTGCTGGCGTCATGAACGAGGCGAAGGAACTGCTCGGCCAGCTGAATGCGGAGCAGGTGCGTACGCTGATTGACGATGGTACCATCAAGGGCGGAATGATCCCGAAGGTGAACTGCTGTCTGGATGCACTCCAGGGCGGCGTTCGCAAGACCCATATTATTGATGGCCGGGTTCAGCATGCCTGTCTGCTGGAGATATTCACGCAGGAAGGCATCGGGACCGAGATCAGCTGGAGCCCGGTGCGCGAAAAAATGGCGCAAAACGTGTTGAAGGAAGATGCCTGACATGAAGGCGAAGCGGACTTCAAGCAGGCGGGAACAGGTTGCCGCGCGGGTAGCTGCCCGCCCGGGAAAGACAGACCAGAACCTGGCCTGGGAGAAGCGGACGCTGGAAAGCGTCGCCTACACCTACCGGCGGTTCCCCATTGCCATCGTGAAGGGCAGGGGCGCCTGGGTCTGGGATGCCAATGGAAAAAAATACCTGGATTTTCTCGCGGGCGTCGCCGTCAACTGTCTTGGGCATGGCCATCCGGCGATCGTGAGGGCGGTGTCGGCTCAAGCCCGCACCCTTTTACAGATTTCCAACTATTTTCATATCCCGCAGCAGACGGAACTGGCGGAAGAGATCACGAAGCGGTCCTTCGCTGACCGGGTTTTCTTCTGTAATTCGGGCACGGAAGCGAACGAGGCGGCTCTGAAACTCGCCCGGCGGTGGGGCATGGAGCATGGTGGACGGTATGAGATCGTTTCCACCTCGAACTCGTTTCACGGGCGGACCCTGGGTTCGCTTTCAGCGACAGGTCAGCAGAAATATGGCGAGGGGTTCGGGCCCCTGCTTCCAGGTATCAGGTTCGTCCCGTTCAACAATGCTGCCGCGCTTGCCGAGGCGGTTACGGTGAATACCTGCGCTGTGGTCATGGAGCCGGTCCAGGGAGAGGGCGGGGTGATACCCGCCGCCCCTGGATACCTGGCCCGCGTGCGGGATATCTGCCGGGAACGCAACGCGCTGCTGATCGCCGATGAAATCCAGGTCGGCATGGGTCGGACAGGAACCCTGTTTGCATACGAACAGATGGGCTATGAGCCCGACATCATGACATTGGCCAAGGGGCTTGGCGGTGGTGTGCCGATAGGTGCTGTCTGTGCACGCAAGGAGATCATGGAGACGCTCGGGCCTGGAACCCATGGCTCCACCTTTGGCGGCAATCCGCTGGCATCGGCCGCGGCGCTCGCGGTGATCCGGGAGGTTTCCAAGCCATCACTTCTCGCCAATGTGAGAAAGCAGGGCGAGCGGATACGGTCATATTTCACCAAGCTTCAGAAAACGGATCCGACGGGACTGATTACCAATGTACGGGGTCTGGGGCTGATGATCGGGATCGAAGTCACGCGCGAGGGACCGGAAATCGTCAAGCGGGCCATGGATCTGGGGCTTATTGCGAACTGCACGGCCGGGAATGTGATCCGGCTGGTTCCGCCGCTGAACATTTCCAGGTCCGAGGCCGATACCGCCTGCAGGATATTGCAGAAAGCGATGGGGATTTGACGATGGCCGCAGTCAGGCATTTCCTAGAACTGTCCGACCTCACGGCGGCTGAAATCCGCTCGCTGGTGAACCGGGCGATTCAGATGAAGAAGGAGCGCATGGCCGGGCGGCTTTCCTCCGAGCTTTCGGGGAAAACCCTCGCGCTGGTTTTCGAGAAAAGCTCGACCCGGACCCGGGTGTCGTTCGAGGTCGGTGCGGGAGAGCTGGGCGGGCGGTCTCTGTTCCTGTCTCCGTCGGAGATCCAGCTTGGGCGTGGAGAATCGATCCGGGATACGGTGAAAGTGCTTTCCCGGATGTGCCACGGGATCGTGCTCCGGACCCACAGCCATTCCCGGCTGATCGAGTTCGCCAGGTACTCGGATGTCCCTGTCATTAATGGCCTGACGGATCTGCTGCATCCTGTCCAGATCCTTGCCGATCTGATGACCATTCGGGAGCAGTTCGGGGCATTCGAGGGGCTCAAGATCGCCTATGTGGGCGATGGCAACAATCTGGCAAATTCGTGGATTGAGGCCTGTGCGTTGTTCAATTTCGAGCTGGATATCGCCCACCCGCAGGGGTATGCCCCGGATACGAGGTTTCTTGAGCGATTCCGGCAGAAATGCGGGAATCGCCTGCGGGTTCTGAATGATCCGAAAGAGGCGGCAAAAGGTGCCAAGGTCCTTTATACCTACAGATGAGAATTTTAAGCGGCATTATAATCATGGGGAAAAAGATCAATACATGATAAAAGATCATCATGAAGCCATTATATCTCATGAGGAATTTGAAGCCGGGTTGACCCCCTATAATTGGAGATTATCTGCGTAATAATTTTTCTACCTTAAAATTTCATTATTTTTCATACCTAACCAACCCATTTACAAGTTTAGC
>CAZSFB010000283.1:0-4680 GCA_964606035.1 uncultured bacterium
GTCCATCATCTGGCCGTGGCCCATGCGGTAGCCTTCGCGGGCCTTGGTGAGCAGCATCGGAGCGAGGCTCATGGACTCCATGCCGCCAGCCACCATCGCCGAGCGGTCGCCCGCCCGGATCGCCTGGTCGGCCAGCATCACCGCCTTCATGCCTGAGCCGCACATCTTGTTGATCGTATGGGCATAGGTGCCGAGCGGCAGGCCGGCATGAATGGTCGCCTGGCGCGCCGGGGCCTGGCCCTGTCCGGCCATGAGGACATTGCCCATGACGACCTCCTCGATCTCGGCGGCTTCCACGCCGGCGCGCTTGACGGCTTCCTTGATGGCAGCGGCGCCGAGCTGGTTAGCGGGCACATCCTTCAGCTTGCCGAGGAACGATCCCATGGGGGTGCGGGCGGCGGATACGATGACCGTGGATTCCATAATCCTTGAATCTCTCTTTCCTGTCTCAATATTGAAGTGGACAATCGCCGGTGACCCTGCCGCCGAACGGCGGTTCGATTCCGGCGTCACACTGGTTATCACGCGCCCACGGGGCTTTCAAATGAATGCCCCGCCAGAAAACCGGTGCGAGAAAACAGCCTGTTTTTTCAGGCCGGGAGTAACACGGACGTCAGTAAAAACAACGGGGCACGACAGAGTCGCACCCCGTCCCCCGGTTTCCCGAAAGACCTTCCGGGTCCCGCTGGAACTACCTCGGGATCGTGACCTGGACGATCTGGTCCGTCGTGGCTCCTGTGCTGTCCAGCAGGATCCATACGCGGTTGCGATTGACCGCACCGTCGCCGTCATAGACCGGGTTTTCCGAATCCGCCGGGCCGCTCATCATGATGCCCTGGAACACGTAGCCACTGTCGCCGGTCAGGAGTTCCTTGAGCGGCCAGCGGCCCACGCGGGCACCGTTGCGGTCGATTTCGACCAGATAGCCCTTCGTGGCAACCTGCGAGAGCACGAACAGCGTACCCGTCGCCTTGCTGAAGGCGATACCCATGACCGTATCCGACGGCCCAAGCGCCCAGAGGTCCACCGGTGAGCGACGGTGCACTGTACCGGATGCCTGGTTGTAGGACACCATCTCATAGGTTCCGTCTCCGGCTGCGTTCTCACCGATAAGGATGAGATCCCCTGAAGTGGCCGACTCGGCACCGGTCACATGGACCGGATACGCCCCGCCGAAGTTGAACGGTGCACTATGCACACTGGCGGGTGTCCGCAGTACGTCATTACCCATATCAATCAGGGTGTCACTGGCCGGCCAGCTGTAGAGGTAGTCGTTACAGATCATGTGAAGGGCCGGCTGATAGATGAAGTCCGAGGCGCCTTCGTTCCATGCATCCGGAGTCACCGCGAGGCTGCTGGCCAACGCCGCGCTGCAGGCACCCATGTTGGTGAATGTCGTCTGGACACCGGAGCCGAAGAACTGGTTGAACTTGCGGATCTGGAGTGAGGGGTTGTTCCGGATCACGTAATAGTCATTGTTGATGTTCGCGCCCGCGATGAGGTCGGCTCCGAATCCCGACGTTCCGCCGGACTGGAACTGGGCAACAGCCATCGGGGCCGGCGGGTTCTCCACCAGGTTGATGCCGAGAGCCCATGTCGTCACATGCCGCGGCTCCACCACGTGGAGCGAGCCCTGGCTCGCATTGTCCTCCACGAGGGTCGCGAACAGGTCGCCCGGTTTCTCGGTGTAGATCACCAGCCCCGTCGCTATATCCGGTTCATCAACCAGTGCCGGATTGAGGTTGGCCACCGTGACCGAACCACTGGTAAAGTCCGCCGTCATTGGGCTGGGCACCATCAGCATACCCGGCGGCGTGGGCAGATCACCCTTCACCGAGAGGCCCCACCGTGGATTCATGAAGGCCGCGGCCACCGGTGCTGTTCGGAAGTCGGACCGGCCGTTCTGGATCCACACGCGGAAGGGGTTTTCCTCCGTCGTCTCGAAGTTGGCGTTGCCCTGGGCCCGGAAGGTGATGGTGAAGTCCTTAGGTCCATTACCAAAGGGCCCACCCGCCGACGTAAACTTGTAGATATAAACAAGGCCGTTGACATCCTGGAAGCTGCCGCAGCCTTCAGATCCGTCGCTGGAGAAAACCTCCACGCAGTCCAGGCTGTTCGGCGCCACCATCTCCGGCGGATACTCGATGACGACGCGGTTCCAGCTCCTGTCCCCGTCGATCACGTCGTCGTGCACGGTGATCGTGTAGGTATTATCCGTGTCGCCGTAACCCCGGCGGCGGTTCAGCTCTGCCACAACCCCGGCTCCATCCGTCGGCGAGAAGCGGCTGCTCGTGACCTGCCGGTCCTGCCAGGCACCCACTTCCGGCGCCAGCACGATCTTGATCTTGTCGTTCGTGTTTGGAGCGGGCGCGAAGGCGCTGGCCAGCGTGAGATCCCGGCTCGCCGGAGTATAGGACGTGATCTTCCGCATCTGGCCGGTGGTGCATGAACCGCCCGCGCCCTGGATGCACTGGGCCCAGAGGCCCTGGTAGGAGCCCGACACGTTTTCCAGAACGGCTGTCTCGCCCCGGACAATGTTGCCGGCGACGTTCACCACGTCGGTCATGAGATAAATCTCGAACTCATCCCCCGGCACCGGGCTGGATGGCAGGCCAGTTACGAGACCAAATTGCTGGTTCGTGGCGGAGTAGGTGTTGATCCGGCGTGGCTGGTTAAGGTTTCCGGCCGTACCGCCCACAAACTCGATCGTCCAGTTCTGGAGACTTCCCGAGATCTCCGCCAGCGGGCCATCAGTCGTGAACTGTGTGGTGGAGATGGCTGTGGCCACTCTTGCCCGCATGGGCGCCACGAGCCGTACCGACGGGAGGTATCTCTCGATCTCACGCAAGATCATCATGTTCGGATCACCCGCGTCAATGAGGCCCGAAACCGGATCGGGACTGTACCCGCCGGTCTGGAAGGTCGGCGGCACTGTCAGGTTCGGAGCCGACACCGGGTTCAGGTTGAGTGACGTACAGAACGTGCTGACTGAGTAACAGTCTTGCGTGTTCGCATTGAAATCATTCGCCGCCGCGAACGCCCTTCCGGTCGTGTATCCGCTGGCCTCGTGGGAGATCGCCCGGTTATCGATGTTATAGAAAATGTTCGACCGTATATCGAGGCCAGGGCTGGTACCCTGGGTGCCTGGATAGAGAATGCCCGTATCGACGCCGGTGAACGTGTTGTGTGCGACCACCACCGAGCTCGCTGGACTCGGAAAGGCGGTTGCCGAAGCGGCAGCCAGTCTCACCGCGACAGTCGTGGAACCGGTTCCGATATCCTGGAAAAGGTTGCCTGCGATGCGGGTACCATGCATGCCAGCGTGATGCTCGACATTGGCCTGCGTGTTAGCGCCGCGGAAATGGTTACCCACGATTTTTGGTGCATCGGCATACGACATGAGCGCTGTGGCAGCTCCCGGTCCCGTAACGAACAGGTTTTGCCGGAGCACGACATCCGTACTGTTGGTGTTGGCAAGATGTACGCCATATACCAGTGGCCACAGTACCCGGTTGCCCTCGATCAGGACATCCGAGCTTTCAATCTCGAAGTTGTAGTTGCATCTCGATACCGAGTTGTTCCGGAACGCAACGCTGTCGGCACCGGGTATCGTCACAAAGCCTCTTGCAGGTGCGTCATCCTGGCACTCGACCGAGTTCCATTCGATCACGTGATTCGCATAGGAACCCTTGACGAAAACTGCCGTCCCGCTGGTCTGCGGGTGAATTACCTGGATCCGGTTTCCGGTCACCTTCGATGCGAAGGCTCCCATTTCGAGAATAATGCCGTAGGCGGCGGGCTGCGGCGCCATCATCACGATGACGTTGTCCTCCACAATATTCGTGCCGTCCACAACGCCGATCACGGCGGAAGCGTCAGACCGGAAACTGTTGGACCTGACGGTATGGCCGCCAGTTCCCTCCAGCGACACCACCGTGTCGCCGGAACTGTCGAAGTTTGTCACGAAGTAGTTGTCCTCCAGCGTCACGCCTGCGCCCATCAGCTGAATCGCGGTGACAACCGAACTGGCTCCGTAGTCAAACGACATGCCCCGGACGGTAACCGGCCCGTTGCTGTCGAAAACAAACGCTGTGCCAGTCATTCCGGATTCGTCCACGAAGAGCCGCCCCTTGCCGTCGAGCGTGAACGCGTCGCTGGAGGCCGAATTAAGGCTGATCGTGCCGCCGGTGGTGATGTAGTGCGGGCTTCCGTCCGGCCCGACCGTCAGCGGACCGGAAACCAGTCCGGGTACTGTCTCGATACCGAACCGCAGCGAGGCAGGACCGGAATCTCCGTCGAGCAGCACCTGGTATTCCGACACGTCAATATCAACATCGTACAGCGAGGGAGTGTAGCCCGCTTCCGTTTCGTGCAGCAGCCGAAGCTCGAACGGCCAGTTATCCTCGGTGTCATCGATGGCATAGGCACCTGATGCCACCATGCTGGCGGCATTGGGGCTCACCGTCAGTACATCACTGCCCCCCTGAGGCCGCAGGATGAAGCCCGGAGCCTGTGTGCCGAGTGATGTCACGGTGACCCTCACCACCTGGCCTCCGCGCAGGTTCGTCAGCGTCACGATATCGGAATCGTACTTCGAGTCGAATCGCGCTCCCGAGTACGAGGCGATGGAGTCGCCCGGATTACCGTCGTTACCGGTCTGGTTGTTCACATCGGTCGTGA
>CAZSFB010000284.1:0-4649 GCA_964606035.1 uncultured bacterium
CGCTTCCGGTTCCTCATCATCCTCCGGCTCGTATTCATAGACGGGATTCGGCTGTTGGACAGGGACCACCATCGAACGGGTAGTCTCAATCAATTCTCGCATGGCCCCCATGCTGTCCCGTAGCAGTGAGCCGGCGTCAGTCTTGGCACTGCCCTGCTGGGCCATGAGTTGCATGAAGCTGGTCGTCTGCGCGCTCATGGCGGTAATGAGCGAGGCGACAATCGGGTCCGGCCCCTGCGGTCTCGGAGCCTGGACGGGTTCCCGGTTCAGCTTCGTTTCGATAAGCCGGAGCATCGTTTCGTGCAGCATCCGGGTGTTGTCGCCTTCACGGTTCTGGACGAGCGGCTTTAGTTCGCCGAGGATTTCCGTCTTGAGCCGGCTCACGACGTCCGACAGATCGACCGGGGCGGGAGCATCAGTTGTTTCGATCTCATCCAGATCGACCTCGCCGTATCCGACGACGTTCAGATCGCCGCGCCGGAGGAACCGGCCCCGGTAACGGAGTATCCAGGCGAACCGCCCGTCACCGTACTGCTGGCCGACCGTTTCTTCCAGGTCGAAACCGCCGTCGGTGAACTGCCACGGTTCAATCTCCAGTGGCGGCAGCGACCTCCAGCCCCGGCCCTTCTCGTGACGCCGGAGCGATAGCTTCACGCGCCCGGCCGTGGGACCGCCGAGCGACTCCAGAAGCTGCGCGATTTCCTGCTGCTCTTCCGCCGGAAGCGGCCGGGCGTTGCCGGACGGCTCCTGTACGGAAAGCTTCGGCTTCTCTGGTTTTGGAGTAATGGGCGCGCCTGAGCGGGAGTTGTGTACGGGCGGGGCGCTTACCGCACGGGGTTGTTCCATAGGCGGCTCTGCCGCCGGTTCCGGGTCGAAATAGCTGTCGTCGTTCATGGCTTGGCTTTCTGCCAGAGGTGCGAGCCCTGGCGGGTGAGGGTTTCGAGGATCTGGGTTTCAGAGACATTCATGGCTATTGCGATCCGCCTGACTTCGTCCGGGGACGGCATGACGCGGCCCGTCTCGATCTGGGAGAGCAATGGACGGCGCAGGTTAGCGTCCGTCGCCACGGCCTTTTGCGGAAGGCCCAGCATGATCCGGAGATGTTTGAGACTCCTGGCGAGCATCATCCGTCACGCCCCCACTGTTATGGGCACGGTTTTGCTGTCGGGAAAGGGCCGGATTTGTCTGAACAAACTGTTCGAACATGCCCGGGAAAGTGATCCGCACCGGTGAGGTAACCGGATGGCGGCCTGCGAGGTGGCCTCAAATTCACCGGCGAGGCGGCCACAGTTCCGCCTCGTGAGGTACGCCATGACGTACGTGGGATTATCCCTGGCAGGCGGCCACAGATTTACCGTTGAGGTGGCCCGAGTTTCACGGACGAGGCCGCCTCGCTTGTACCCGCGAGGTGGCCAGAGAAATGCCGGTATTGGGGTTTGTCTGAACAGGTTCATGCTGCGCTCCTTCAGATCTCAGGAGCAGCATGAGGGTGAAATATAGTGTCATCTACGAACTTCTGGCCGACGCCAAGGGAAGTCCGGGAAAAATATTTCCCTACCCCTTCACTCCGCGTAGGCAGCAGCCGGGACGGCTTCTTTAGATTTTCTTAATGGCCCGGCGGCGCTTGGCCGGTGTAGCTCCCGAGTACCACTCTTCGAGCCGGTCCCGGCACGGTGGGAACGTCACCCGGAGGGACTCTTCGTCCCAGGACGTCCGGCCCCGGAGCGGCAGGCCAATAAACCGGGCCGTCTTCCGGATTGCCCGTTCGACCATCTGGGTGGTGGCGGTCTTGTCCCACTGGCGCTGGATCATCTGCGCGCTCAGGTTCCTGACCTGATATTCGGCCAGCCACCGGAAATGCTCATTAGCGGTACGGGCGTTCTTTCTCGGGGTCTTCTGGTAACCGGCCTTCTCGTAGTTCCTCTCTAGCCAGTCGAGATAGGTCGCGAGTTCATTTTCGAACTGACTCCGGATCGCTTTCGCTACCTGCTTACGGGTCGTTCCGGTTAACGGAATACCGGGATGTCTGAAATCGAACTTCGCGGGTACGCTGCTCCGGACGGGTACCGGTACCGGCGGATAGTGCCAGCGGTCTTTCGGCAGCCCCGCTTTCCACTGGGCCAGCGTACAGAGAGCCGTTTCCCGCGCCCAGTCCGCTTCCAGCCGGTAGCAGCGCATCCACGACACGAACCAGTGCGCAAACTCGGGGTTCCTGATGAGCTTGGGCGTTTCGAAATAGGGCTTCGGCCCGAGCCGGACCCGGCTGATCGCCGGTTTGCCGTTCCATTTCAGATACAGCGGAAGCACATGGTCGCGGAGTTCGCCCAAGACCTCCGGCTCGGCTTCGAGTACTGCCTCGAAGTAAAGCCTCCGGGCCTCCCAGAGCGGCGCCTCCGCCACGTCCGGCTTCCAGTAGTCGGCGTTACCGAAAATGAGGGTGCGGGGAGACCTGGAATTGAAACCGGACATTCAGGAATATCTCCTAGCCAGACAATATCAGGCATTTTGATGAACTATTCATGAATAAGGATATAGTAGGCGTTCGGTTCTCAGCCATGAACAATAAAACCCGGTCAATTCTGGAATGCCTGTTTGCCGCGCTGCTATTCGGCGCAGCAGCTCCAGCCTCCAAGCTGCTTCTCGGGCATGGGAGCCCGTTCGTCCTGGCCGGCCTGCTTTATCTGGGAGCCGCCATCGGAGTGCTTCCGTTCGCCTTTCACGGCGGTGCGCCGGAACTCCGGCGTGAGCGCGGGAATCTCAGGAATCTGGCGGGCGCGATCTTTTTCGGGGGTATCGCAGGGCCGGTTTTCCTGATGTCCGGGCTGACCCGGGCTGCGGCGGCCGACGTCTCGCTCTGGCTGAATCTGGAGGCGGTCCTTACGGCCTTCGTCGCGGGGTTCTGGTTCCGGGAATACCTGGGGCCGCGAGTCTGGACCGCGGCGCTGCTGGTGGTGGCAGCCGGAATCTGGCTCGCATTGCCCCAGTCGGCGGGGTCACTGGATGCGGCGCTGCTGGTGACGGCTGCCTGTTTCTGCTGGGCGCTCGACAACAACTTCACTTCTCTCATCGACGGCTACACCCCGGCTCAGTCCACTCTCGCCAAAGGGATTGTCGCGGGTTCGGTCAATCTGGGCCTCGGCATCATTCTGGAGAGGTATGGATTTAATCCAGTGGAGACAATCTCTGCCATTGCCGTCGGCATGTTCAGCTATGGAGCCTCACTGATGCTGTATGTGACAGGAGCGCAGCAGCTTGGGGCCACCCGCTCGCAGATGCTGTTCGCCGTCGCACCGTTCGCCGGTGTTGTACTTTCCTGGACCGCCGTTGGAGAACCGGTCACTTCGGGGCAGATCGGGTCCATGGTCCTGATGAGCGCTGGGTTATTCCTGATGCTGACGGCGAGACACGAACACGAGCACATTCATGAAGCCATGACACATACCCACAGCCACCGCCATGACGATGGCCACCACCACCATTCGCACGAAGGGCTGCCGCCGTCGACGCGCCACACGCATCCCCACAGTCATGAGCCAATGCTTCACTCCCATGAGCATGGGAGCGACCTGCATCACCGCCATGGACACTGAAGGGACAGGAAACCAGGCGGCCTTCAGAGCTGTTTCGATGCTCCGCTGGACAACGCGCGGACTTTCGGGTCGGTAGCCAGCATCTTCATGAGATACTGATCGTCGAGTTCGTCATAAATTTCGCCGACGATTTCCTCGATGATGTCTTCGAGCGTGACAATTCCTTCGAGGCGGTTGTCCGGTCCGTATACCAGCGCGAGATGACTGCGCTTTTCTCGCAGAAAAGCCAGAAGCTGTATCAACGGCATTGAATCCCGTACTTTTACGGAGGGCCGGACAAGGGTTTGCCAGTCTCCGGCCATTGTCTGATCGCAATCATTTGCCCAATCCTGAAACTGATATAATTTTTTACGAGAGCTGCTGATGCCATCACCTGATGAAATATTGGGCGGACTGACGGATATCTCCCGGAGATATGGCCCTCTGGCCGTGTTCTGGCACATCATGACCGGTGCAATTCTGGTTCTGTTTGCCCTTGGGAAACGGCCAGACCGCAGGTTGTGCGCAGCCGGACTTTCGCTGCCGTTGTTCTCGGTTTCGATTCTTGCATGGATCAGCGGCGATCCATTTAACGGGACTATCCTGCTGATGACCGCCATGGTTCTGCTGGTCGCCGGCGTGCGTCTCGGGACGGGGCAGGTGAAGATCGCCTCCGGAGTCAACCGGGTCCTCGGATTGTCGGTGATAGGTTTCGGATGGATTTACCCCCATTTCGTAGATGCAGGTTCGCTTTTTTCATTCCTGTACAAGTCTCCGCTTGGCCTGATCCCCTGCCCGTCGCTTGCGCTGGTGACAGGCACCGCAATCGTTTTCAACGGGTTTGGAAGCAGAAGATGGTCGGCAGCCGTGGTCGTCGCCAGCCTGTTTTATGGGGCATTTGGTCTGATCCGGCTTGGTGTCTGGATCGATATCGTATTGCTGGCCGGATCGCTCTGGTTGGCCGGTACGGTCCGGGGGCAATCCCTTGCCATGAAGCCGGAGGTTCGGGCATAAACTGGTGCGATGGGACGCTTGCGCCAGATCGTCGCGCTGCTTGTGATCGGCACTGTCGTGCTTTCG
>CAZSFB010000285.1:0-4648 GCA_964606035.1 uncultured bacterium
GCGGGCCGGGGCCTGCTAACCAGGGAAGCAATCAGACTGACCGGTCAGATCGACAGCGCGCCCTTCCTGAAGTCGCTGGAGCCGATTTTCACGTTTACAACGGCAGGCTTGGGGCTTGAGAATGCCCGCTCCAGGGCTGGGGCCAGTTCCGCCACGGTTTCCACCCACTCCCCGTGGCAACCCACTCCGGCCGCCACGAGATCGTAGCGCGTGTAGTCGAGCTTTGTTGCGATCAGCCGGTCCTTTCCATACAGGTCCCGCTGGCCCCGCAGGATCTGGCTCCAGCCGGCGTCATTGCCGATAACGCCGACCACTTTGATCCCCTGCCGGGCCATGGCCTCGAACTCCATGGCGTGAAGCCCGAAGGTTCCGTCGCCATAGACAATCACGACCTTTTTGTCGGGGTGCGCCAGTTTGGCGGCCATGGCATAGCCGGGCCCGACGCCCAGTGTACCCAGCGGTCCGGGGTCCATCCAGTGCCCCGGCTTCTGGATCGGAATGACCGATGCGGCAGTGGCGACGAAATCCCCGCCGTCCCCGATGACGATGGTGCTCTCGTCCACAAATCTTGCGAGTTCCGCGCAGGTCCTCAGTGGATTGGGGGGTGACTCCTCCGAGGCCATTTCCGCCTTCATCTTTTCCGTGGCGGCGTTCTCCTCGGTCCGGAGTTCGCTGATCCAGTCGCCCGCATGACCCTTGCCGGCGGCCGTGCATTCGGTGGCAATGGCTTCGAGGATCCAGCCAGTGTCGCCCACGATACCGGTATCGACGGCCCGGTTGTGGCCGATGATGTTCCCGTCCAGGTCGATCTGGACCAGCTTTGATTGCGGGTTGAACGTGCCATCGCGGCCGTAGTTCAGCCGGAAATCCAGCGGGGTGCCCGCGATCATGATGAGGTCGGCCTTTTTCAGTGCCGCCTTGCGGGACTTCGAGAACACGCAGGGGTGCGACGGGGGCAGGGCACCTCGCGCCATTCCGTTCAGGTAGCAGGGGACCGGAACCTTCTCGAGGAACCGGGCGAGGCCGTCCCGGTTTTCGGACCAGAACCACTGGGACCCCACGAGCAGCACTGGCCGCGAGGCCACCGCGAGCGCCTTTGCGGCCTCCGAAATATAGCGAGGGGAGCCTGCGGGCTTCGCGTCGGTCCGGTAGCCCTTCGGGAAGACAAACGACTGCTCGTTCAGGGGGGTGATGAGGAAATCAACGGGGATTTCCAGGAACACTGGCCCGGGGACTCCCGTCTGGGCCTTGCGGAACGCCATGGCGAGGTATTCGGGAATCCGCCGCGCCTCGGGGATCGAGGTCGCCCACTTGGTGATGGGCCGCATCAGCTCCACATGGTTCATGTCCTGCAGCGACCCCATGTCCTGCAGCGCCCGCGGGCCCTGCCCGCCGATCAGGACCATCGGGACCTGCGCGCGCCAGGCGTTGGCGACGGCGGTAACAGCGTCGGTCACGCCCGGCCCCGCGGTGACGACCGCCACGCCCGGCTTCCCCGTCGCCCGCGCCCAGCCGTCGGCGGCATGGGCGGCGGACTGCTCATGCCGGAAATCCACGGTCCGGATGCCCTCGTCCAGGCATCCGTCATAGATTGACATGACGTGCCCGCCGCACAGGGTGAAAATATGAGTGATGCCTTCGGCCTTGAGTGCTTTCGCCACCGCCCTGCCGCCATGAATCATCGCCATCTGTGAGTGCTCCGTTCCGGGTAAACTACCGCACGATAAGCATCACCCGGGGGAGGGGGACGGACTATGACAGTTGTTAGGATCGGCCGAAAAACCCCATATATCCGGGGTAGGACGGGGGGCTGGGTATTTAGAGGTGCGGGTGGTGCCTCATAAACTAATCGCCTGAAACCGTCCTTTTAAGGCTCTCCATCCCCCGGGAATCCCTTGGTATTTTGGGTGTGACACTTCCTGACACACCCCTCTGGCATAATTTTTCTCCATGATGCAGGCCCCGGAAATGGGTCCGGGGCCTGCATGTATCCCCGCAAACCCTATGGAGAGGGAAAACAGTTATGCCGCCCCTGTCGCAGATCGAGAGTCTCACCCCTGAAACCCGTACCTGGCTGGAAGGGGAGCTGAAAAGCCGGAACTTCTCCGGCTACCGCGAACTCACCGACGAACTGAACCGCCGTCTGGCCGCAGGCGGCGTAAAGCCGGTGCATCATGAGTCAGTCCGCCGCCACGGCTCACGGATCAAGGAACTGGCGCAGTTCCGGGAGGAGCTGAAAGATTACATGGCCAGCGATGACGGCCTTCCGGACCCGAAGGAGTGGTTTGAGAAGATCATGAAACGGATGCGGATGGTTTTGCTGAAAACCCTCTATGACCTTGAGACGAGCGAAACGACAGACGTACGGTCGGTGGAAAAGCTGATGAAGTGTCTGGACAAGCTCCTCCGGTATGAGGACCTGGTCCGCCGCCGGGACCCGAACGACCCCCAGAGGGTGGCAAACCGTGAACTGGCCGCCCGTTACCGGGAACTGGCGCAGAAAATAGGGGCCAGCATGATGCGGGGAAACATGCCGCCGCAGGAAAACACAGAAAAACACACAACGTCCGGGACCGGGCAAGCGGGACCGTCAACAACGGCCGCGGGAACCGGGGAAAAGGTCGTCGTTCCGCCCGGACTGGATCTGGACAAGATACTGGACCCGGAGCAGCCGATGAAAATGACCTGGATGCCCCGGACCTGGCGTCGCGAAACCCGGAAACTGGTGGAGAAGTGCCGGAAGCACCAGACGAAGGACCTGTTCAGGGAACTGGACCGCCGCTACCAGGAGGGGCTGGCCGCCTCCCCGGCAGAGGAAAACACGGAAAAACACACAACCCCGGAGGCGGCGTAAGGGAGGGGCTGCTCAGTCCAGCCGCTTAAGGAGGGCCCTCGCCCAGGCGGACGACGGATTCGACTGCAACGCGGCCTGGATCCAGATCCGGGCAGACTCGGGTTCGCCGCCATCCAGGGCGATCTCGGCTCGCATGACGTTGGCCATTTCGTTGCCGGGATGGTCCCGGAGCACACCGTCCAGCATGTCGAGGATCTGGCGGCGGAGGAACGGAGAGAGACTGTCCTTCTGTTCCTGGTACTGGGTCCAGGCCCAGAAGGCGTAGGAATCCAGCTCGTGAGGGTCCAGCTCGAACGCCTTCTGGAATGCCTCCGATGCGGCAAAGAACCGTTTCTGCTCCAGAAGGTCGCGCCCCTTGGCGAACCACCGCTCCACCTCGCTCTGGGTGGCAGGGACCATTTTCACGGGCTGCTCCGTTGCGGGGGGCTGGATCTCGGCAAGGTAGGCTTTTCGCCGGTCCGCATCGAGCAGGGTGTCGCGGGCAAGCTGCACACGGGCGAACGCGGCCTCGGCCTCCTGGCGGGCTTCCGGCTCCAGATCCTTGGGCAGGCTGAACGGCGGCAACCTGGATGCTTCGCGCTGGTAGGCGGCGGTGATCTCCACCTCGCGGGCGTTCGTGGAGAGCCCCAGTACCTCGAAAAGGTTTTTCTTCATCACGTCCACGTACCGGACGTGGATCTCCGTGGCGAGTTTCGACCGCTCCGGCGGCTTGGAAGTGCCAGAGCGGTTCCATTGGTCCATCTGCTCAAGCTGCTGCTGGAAATCCTTCTGGAGCGAGGGCGCCTGGTCGCGGACAATCTTCTCAATCTTCGCGTGTTCGGCGGCCATTTGCGCTTCCGATGGTGCGGGCGGCTGCGAGCTGCCGGCCTTCGCCGCGGCGGTGCGATCGGGAATCTGCACTCTCAGCACACCGAGGAGCAGCAGCGCGTAGGTCGCCTGCAGTGCCGACAGGAGCCGGTCCTTGCGCCGTTCGAGCAGTTCGCCAAGGGTGATCTTTCCGTCAATGGCGTCGAGAGTCATCTTTTCGGCCGGCATGAGCGGCAGCCGGGAGATCGTCACCTCCGACTTGTCGGCCTTCAGGAGCCGGAGCCCGGTGAGACGCTTGAGTTCCGGGAGCAGGATGTCGGCCGTATAGAACCGGCGCACACCCGTGAGCATCAGGTCGTAAATGTCGAACTCGAACACCTCGATGCCGGAGATATCAGCCTCGGTGCGGTGGAGGGAGTATTTTCCGGTATTCCAGCCGAAGGCGTTGAGAATTTTCTCCCGGATCTGGGACTTCAGCGCGGCGTAAAGGTCGTTCTGGCTGATGAGCCCCATCTCCACGAGAATGTCGCCGTGGCGGCGGGCCGTGCGGGTGAGGATCTCGATGGACCGTTCATAGTCGGCATGGCTCAGCCGCCCGCTCGCCACGAGGTGACGCCCGAGCACTTCGCTGGAGAGGTTCGAGGCGGCGTAGACCGGAAACCCTCCGACCACGTGGATCTTCCGGTAGTAGTCGCCCTGTTCGAGCTGGAGGTAGCCGGTCACCTTGTTCTGGTGGATATGTGTGAGCAGCTTGCTCGTGGTGGTGCCGGTGATAATGCCGGTGACCTCGCCGCTTACCGTTCCGGGACCGGTCGTCTCCGCCGCAGCACTGCCCCGGCCGGCCAGGCGGGTGACGAGATCCGTGATCTGCTCCACCGGAAACGGCTTGGTCAGGTAGTCGCTGACCTTGTAGGTGTCGCGGAAATGGGCCCGTTCCCCTGGAGACTTGAACATCCCGGTGGTCATGATGACCGGGGTATCCTTTCC
>CAZSFB010000286.1:0-4602 GCA_964606035.1 uncultured bacterium
GTGGTGACCATCCAGCTCTCCCCCCTGGCCGAGCGGATCACCGACATCCCCCTGCTGGCCAACCACTTCCTGAAACGCGACGCGACCGAGCTGCAACGCGACGTGGCCGGCTTCAGCGAAGCCGCGATGCAGTGCCTCCAGCGCTACCATTGGCCGGGCAACGTGCGCGAACTGGAGAACGTCGTGCACCGGGCGGTCGTGCTCAGCAAGCGACGGCAGCTCGACGTCGACGATCTGCCCGAGCAGCTCGCCGAGGAGCCGACCGAGGCCGCCGGCGAAGGGGTCTACCGGCCCGTGTCCCTGAAAAAGGCCCTGGAACTGCCCGAGAAGAAGATCATCGAGCAGGCCCTGCGAGCCAACAACTGGAACCGGCAGGTCACCGCCCAGGTGCTCGAAATCAACCGCACCACGCTGTATAAGAAGATGAAGCGGTACGGCCTGGAATCGGACCCCCTCCGCGCCCGGTAAACCCCGCGAGCGGGACACGAGCGAAACCACGGATGAACACGGATAAACACGGATGCGCTGACTCCCCGCGAGCGAGAGCCGAGCGTCCAAGGACCAAGTGAACTTGTTCACGTTTTTCCGGACGAGGATTGGGGCAGCGGCAATAACTCGCCCCAGGAGACGTTGGGGCTTATAAACACGGGGATACAGCGCCCTGCGGCGGGGGATGCGGCCCCAGACGGCTTGCCATGCGGGAAGGAGACACGAAATGACCCTCGTACGGATGAGTCTGGCCATCGTTCTGATCCTGTGCGGATGGACGGCCGTGACCGAGGCCCAGGAGGGGCCGGGCCGTGGGCGGGGGTCCTGGGGACCGGGCGGGCCGGGGGGACCCGGCGGGCCGGGAGGACCGGGCGGACCGGGCCGGGGGTGGGATCGGGGCCAATTCGATCCCCAAAACCGCGAAGAATTCCGCAATCAGATGTTCGGCCGGTACATGGACCGCCTCAGCGAGCTGTACGAGCTGCAGCCGGACCAGCGGGAGCAGGTGCAGCAACGGCTGGAGGAGCTGCGGGCCGAGCATCGCCGGGCCACGGAGCCGCAGATGCGCGAGGCGGATGCCCTGCGCGATCGTTTACGCGCGGCGCGGGAGCGCGGCGAGGAGGTGACCCCGGAGCAGTGGCGGGAGGTGCGTGAGCGGATGGGCAGCTCTTTCCGCGATTCGCCCTTGATGAACCGTGAGCGACTGGCGGAGGAGCTCGGGAAACTGCTGCCTGCCGAGCAGGCGGAGCGGGGCCGCCAGCGGCTCGATGAGGAGGTTGCGCGGTGGGAGCAGCGGCGGGAGGAGTTCCGGCAACGCTGGGACGAGGAACGTGCCCGGCGCGGGGATGATGGTGACCGGCCCGGGCCCCCGCCGCGGGGCGACGACCCGCGCTTCGGGGATCGCGACCGCGATCGCCCGGAGGACGGCGGTCGCGACCGAGGCCGTTTCGGGGATCGTGGTCGGGACGGCTCAGAGGACCGCGGACGGGATCGTTTTCGTGGCCGCGACCGGGACCGCTCCGAGGATGCCGACGAGGATCTGTCCGCCGATGCGGTTCAGGAGCCGGTGGAAGACGGCGGGGGCCGCTCAGACGGCGAAGGGCGAGATCGTGACCGGTGGGACCGGCGGCGTGGCGACGACCGGCGAAGTGCAGATGACAGCCCGCGCGGCGAGCCCGATCCGTTAGGTTCATGGGAACGCTACGTTCGGGACTTCGTCCGGCGGTTCGATCTGGACGCCTCGCAGGAGGCTTCCGCGCAGTCGGTGCTGCGTGACCTCCTGGCGCAACGTAAAGCCTTTGAGGACGCTCGACGCGGCGAGCTGGAAGCGGCGCAACAGATCGAGGATCTCGACGTGCGTCGGCGGCAGGTTGACGCCAAGAGCCAGGAGATCAACCGCGAGGTCGCACGCTTGTTCGTGGATCTCCGGTCGAGATTGGACCGGATCCCGACCACTGCTCAGAAGCAACGAGTGGAACGTCAGAGCCGGGCCACCGAGACCCAGCCGGCCCGAGCCGTGGACACCCGGCCCGCCGCCGCCGCGACCACCCAACCGGCCGCTGCCCAAACCGCGCAACCCGCCGGTGCGGCGACCGCCCAGCCCACCGAACGGCAGCGCGATCCCGACCGCGAGCGGCAGCGCGATCCCGGCCGCGAGCGCGGCCGCCGAACCCGCGACGCCGATTCCCGCTGACGACGCGTGCCCGAAACCCGCACCACGCCCACTCCCCCATCCGCCGTGTCCGGATAGGGCCTTGGCCGTCCGGCAGACGGATCGAAACGATCGGCGTTCATCCGCGTTCATCGGCGGTTCGTCTCTCTCCCTTGCCTTCAGGAGGATCATGAACCCCAACGTTGCATTGCGCAACGCGGAGAAAGTTGAGAAGTGAGAAGTCAGAAGTGAGAAACTGTGTCCCCCGTGGATGCCGGCGAACCTCACTGGCGGTGAGGTGGGGCGGCAGGCATGGAAGGTGGCTTTTTCTCAATTCTCCATTCTTCATTCTCCATTCCCTCCCGTTGCAGAATGCAACTGGGGGGTTGATCCTCGACCTGGACAGTTCAGTCAGTGAGACCGATGAGTTCCAGGAAGGATCGGCGTACAACCTGGGCAACCTCCTGCGACGGCTGGTACTGCCCCCGCGCGTAAAGCACTGGACGCTGACCACGATACGGGAGAAGTTGATCAAGATCGGCGCGAAGGGGGTGCGTCACGTGAAGTACTTGAGGTTCCAACTGGCCGAAGTGGCGGTTCCACGAAAACTGTTTGCCGCCATCCTGGAGCGCATCCAACGGCTACGTACCGTGCCATGCATGGTGCTTTCATGATGACCCAACAACCCCCTCTGAATAGCTCCCGCCGTGATCCCTCAGGGGTGTGCCGTGCGTCCAACCCGAGAAACGAGCCTGAAAGGCCCCCTTGGCACCCAGACGAGAGTGCTTCGTCAGCCTGGAAGACCGGAAAAACTCGAAAACAGGATTGGCGCACCTGGGGGCGGGCGCTGTACAATGACGACCACGGCCCGGTGGGTGTAGCCGGGCGAGGTCAAATGGGAAATGTCAGCTGATAGGAAATCTGATTCCGCAAGGGGCGGCGGCTCGGCTCCGGGGGTGGGGGGTTTACATCAGAAAGTTGAGGCTGTAATGACATTTCACGAAAGTCGACGAGACTTCATTAAGCGTGCCGGGGCGGGGATGGCTTTGGGGGCTCTGACAACGGGACTGCGTCCTTTTGTTTTTGCTCAGGAGGCCGCCGCCGTCAGAACGACACCGGCACCGAATTTTGAGATCATTTCTCATAGCCAGGTTTCGGCTCAAAAAGACATTTTTTACGGTTGGCCGACGATTGCCATTACCAACAAGAAGGAACTGCTGGTTGTGGCTTCGGCGCGTGAAGACCACGTCGATCCGTTCGGTCGGGTGTTCCTTTTCCGTTCCCACGATTTGGGGGAGACCTGGACTTGGCCTCAATGCGTCTACGATGGGCCGCTCGACGACCGTGATACCGGAATTTTGGTAACGAATAAAGGAACCCTTCTGGTTACGACTTTTACGCAAGACGGTGGTACCCACCTGATCAAGGCTCAGCAGGAACGTTTGGCCAAAGGGGTAGAGCCGAAACCCGGCGAATTCGCAATTACGGGTGAACGCTACAAGCGCTGGCTGGCCGCCTATAACATCGCGACGCCCGAACAGCGCGAACGGGAAGTCAACCGATGCTGGATGCTCCGTTCAACCGATGACGGAATGAGCTGGAGCCGGAGATACGACTGCCAGGTGAGCAGCCCGCATGGGCCTTTCCAACTGCGAGACGGTCGGATTTTCTTTCCCGGGCGTGACCATTCACCCAAAGTGCATATCCGTGTGGTACAGTCGACCGACGACGGGAACAATTGGAAATGGCTTAGTGATATTCCGATCCGTTCGGGGGACGACCCTGCCGCATATCACGAACTTCATGGGGTCGAAGCTGCCGACGGAACGATTATCGTTCAGATTCGGAACCATAACACGGCGAATTGCAACGAAACCTTGCAGACCGAATCACACGATGGTGGGCACAGTTGGACAAAGACGCATTCTATCGGTGTTCCGGGGTTTCCTTCGCATTTGATTTGCCTCAAAGACGGCCGGCTCCTAATGACGTACAGTTACCGTGATGGGGATGCCGAACTGGCTCGGGTTTCGGACGACAGCGGCCAAACCTGGTCGGAACCGATCACGTTGTGGCACATCGATAACATGGGACATGATTATGGCTATCCCGCTTCGGTACAACTTCCCGACGGCTCGATTCAGACCGTTTGGTACGAGGTTATCAAGGGAACCTGGATTGCGGTAATTCGTTCGACGCACTGGCGGCTTCTGTAAGCCTTTCCGTCCACTCGGGCGTCTTTTCGCTTGCCCACCGAAATCGACTTCCAACAACATTCGGCGAAAGAAACGCGAGACAGCCACCTATTATTTGTCACCCGGAACTAAGGCTGGTAAAACGGGACATCACTGATGATAAGCCAGCCGGGTTGATGTGTCGGAGTTTTTGCCTCTGCGTTCCTCGGCGACCTCTGCGGTAGAATGAGGAGGTGTGAACCGCAGAGGGCGGAGAGGGCCGCAGAG
>CAZSFB010000287.1:0-4581 GCA_964606035.1 uncultured bacterium
TCCTCCGCTGTCATCCGGTCCAGCCGCTCGGGAATCTCCTTCGCACCTACCACGGAGGCCAGCTTCGGGAGAGACCGGGCAACGGCAAGCTTGTCCCGAAGGGTAAGACTGTCCAGCCGGAGCATTCCGATCATGCCGGCGAGCGGCTCCAGCGGGCGTGGCAGCCTGGGGCCTCTCAGCCAGGTGTCCCCGTGCCTTGAATCCTTGAAGAATGTCTCCAGCCGGTCCGGGAAATGGAGCTTGTCCAGCGTTCCGATCAGCCGGAGATATTCGAACGTCGCCGCATAGGTGGTGGTCAGCACATGCTGGCCGTTGTCGATGAGATCGCCGGTTGTCTTGTCCCGGAAGGAGTACGTTCGGCCACCAAGAAACGGCTTGGCCTCCACAAGCGTGACTGCCCGGCCCCCGTTCGCCAGATGTACCGATGCTGCCAGCCCGGCGAGTCCGGAACCGGCCACAACCACATTGCGCTTTTCCATGAGATCCCCCTACAGATGGTCATGGATATCCCCATCCGGGATGCAATGCTGCTGACGTATACCGGCAATATCAACCCCGGAAAGGGGTTTTCTTGTGTTTGCACTGTTGCCGGAGTAGGAACCGGGGCAGCTACCGGAACCGGAAAACCTGTTCTCCGCGGCTGAATCACCAGATGCGACCGTTTTTTACTGCCATATTTCTGACTGCCGTGCTGGCGATCGAAATCGTCCGCTATGGCTGGGCGTGGTTCTGGGTCCTTTTCCTGCCAAAGGAAAAACGACAGAGCGAGCGGCTCCGGGCCAAGGGGCAGGCGATCGCCCGATTCTGCAGCAACACGGGCCCGACCTTCACGAAAATCGGCCAGATCCTTTCCAGCCGGCCGGATATTCTTGAGCCGGAGATCATAGAAGAACTGGAGATGCTCCAGGATAGCGTGCCGCCGGTGGAGTTTTCCGCCATTCAGCGGACCATTGAGCAGGACCTCGGCAAAAAGCTTGATGCCGCCTTTGACCGTTTCGAACAGCAGCCCATCGCTGCTGCCAGCGTTGCGCAGGTTCACCGTGCCTGGCTTGCGGACGGAACCGCGCTGGCAGTGAAGGTGCAGCGTCCGGGTATGGCCCGGAAGTTCGAGAACGATATTCACGTACTTAACTTCTTTGCGTGGATCACTTCCTTTGTTCCGGGTGTCCGCAATCTGAAGCTGGGGGAACAGGTGGAGGAGTTCGGGCGGGCGCTGCATAGCCAGCTCGACTTCAAGGGTGAGCGGGACAACAACCGCCTGTTCGCTGACCTGTTCCAGGATATCCCCTGGGTGCGGCTTCCCGGAATCTACGAGGATCTCTCCGGCCCTAGGATCATCGTCATGGAGTTCGTCGAGGGGCGGAAGGTTCCGGAATATGTCCGATGGCGGGCCAAACCGGACAACGAGTTGGCACAGCGGCTCTACAAGCTCTATCTGATGATGTCCGTCGAGCGGCAGGTACTCCATTCAGACCTGCATCCCGGCAACCTGCTGATCGACAATGACCGGCGGATCGTCATGCTGGATACGGGGCTGGTTTACCGGATTCCCCGGCATTACGCGGAGAAGTATCTCCAGTTGCTCCTGTCGTTCGGCACCTACGACGGGCGGCTCCTTTCCAAGGCGTATCTGGAGGGCACACCGGACATCGAACCGGCCCGCCGCCGGATTATCGAGGAAAACACTCACCGGCTTACCCAGATGGTGCTTCAGACGGATATTACCAGCATGGATCTGGCGGGAGTCTGGAAGGATCTCATGGCTCTTCTCCGCGACCAGGGGGTGACCTTCGACCGGGAACTGACGCTGATCGCTGTTACGGATGCGACGTTCTCCGGCATGGCGCGGCAGCTCGACCCCGGGTTCGACTTTTTTGATTTCATGGTGAAGGAGACGGCAAACCTGATCTTCACGAAAAAGATCCTTCCGCATGACGACCCGTACCTGAAAGAGGCGCTTCGCATACAGATGCTTGGAGGCGCGAAGAAATACTGGGCGGATCAGGCCGCCACTACTGCTGCATCGACCGCCTAGCTTTCCAGAAACTCCCGGATCGCCTTCGCCAGCAATACCGGCTGGTCGTAGTGGACCATGTGCCCTGCACCCGGAATGACCAAATATCGGCCATTCGGGAAAAACAGGGTCCGGTCTTCATAGGCTGGCCGGTTGAACTGGCTGTCCCCGCCCCGGATGCACAGCACGGGGCAGGTGACCCGGCTCCAGAACGCCTTCGACTGCTCAAGGTTGAACGGATTGGGATTGAGCACCTTGTGGACCGGGTGGTGGGCGAAGTGGACGGACCCATCAGGGGCCTGCTCGCCGATCTCCCGCGAGAGAAACGCGGCAAACTCCGGGTCCAGCTTCGGGTACATCTTGACGAGCCGTTCGGCGATATCGGGGAAACCGGAGTAGGGTTTCGGTTTCTTCGTCCGGAACTTGCGGTATTCACCGATCCACTGGCGATAGCGGTCAGGGGCCGCCTGTGGCCCGACAACCGGTGGTCCGAGACCCTCGATGTTTACGTACCGGATCACCCGTTCGGGGAAGGCACCTGCATAAAGGGATGTCGCCATGCCGCCCATGGAGTGGCCGATGAGGTAAAAGGGACGTCCGTTCGGGAAAAGGTGGTCAGCCACTTCGGCGATGTCCTGAACGTAGTCGGGGAAATGGTAGTCGCCGCCGTGGAGCCAGGAGGATATTCCCATCCCGCGGAAGTCGAAGGCATGGACCCGGTAGTGGTCTGTGAAATGGGGTGCGACCCGCGCCCAGGCAGCTCCAAGGTCCAGCCAGCCGTGGCAGAAAAGGATCGCAGGGGCATCCACCGGGGCCGTCGAGGGCCACGACAGAAGATGAAGTTTCAGTCCCGGCAGTTCGAGCCAGCCATGTGAGGGAGGATGGGTTCTTTCTGTGAAATCCTGGGTCATAGCGGGGCAGGGTAGCCGACCGGGGCTTCACGTGGCAGCCCCCTGAGCTAGACTATCTGCGTGGCACTCGAAATCCTCCAGATACCGCAGTGGCAGGACAACTATGCCTATCTCATTGCTGATCCGTCAGTGAGGATAGCGGCCGTTGTGGATGCACCCGAGATGGGGGTGATTCCCTCACTCCTCGAAGAACGTGGCTGGCGTCTTGAGGCGATCTTCAACACCCATCACCACCCGGACCATGTGGGAGCAAATGCCGCTCTCACGGAACGTTATCCCGGGCTCCGGATTTTTGCTCACGCCTCGGATGCCCGCAGGATTCCGGGGTTGACCGATTTCCTGAATGACGGAGACCGGGTAACGCTCGGCGGGGAAACCGGAGAGGTGATCTTCGCTCCGGGCCACACGTCCGGCCATATCGCGTACAGGTTCGGAAAGGATCTCTTCTGCGGGGACACGCTCTTTGCTGGCGGTTGCGGACGGCTTTTTGAGGGAACCGCGGAGCAGATGCAGAAATCCCTCTCTCGGCTCCGTGATCTTTCCGGTGACACGCGGATCTGGTGTGCCCATGAATATACCCGTAGCAATCTCCGGTTTGCGGTGACTGTCGAGCCCGGCAACCGGGATCTCCAGAGCCGCCTGCGAGAGGTCGAGGAGAAAAGGTCAAGGGGAATCGCCACGGTTCCTTCAGATATTGAAATCGAGTGGCGTACGAATCCGTTTTTCCGGTGGGATTCCCCGGAGATTGTAGAAACGGCCCGGCGTACTGATCCTGCGGCGGCAAACTCCCCCGCCGGGGTCTTTGGGGTGATCCGCAAACTGAAAGACCGGTTCTGAGGCCGTAACCGGCAAGACTCCCCCGGAGTTTCCTAGCCGGAACTGGACTGTTTCTTCTCCCAGAGAATCATAAGTTCGAAGAAGACCGCGCACAGGAAATATCCAAGTGCCCATTTCCAGCCGGAGGCGAATCCAATCTCGTAGATGCCACCCGCGGGTCCGAGCCGCCCGGCATGGATGAATCCGAAAAAGCTCAGGCCGCATCCAATGAGAGCCCATACGGAGGCGCGGCGGAACTGGCGTCCGATCAGTTCGGCACTGATGGCCGACCAGATCATGCAGGACAGCATGAATCCCTGCGAAATCGCCACGAGGCCGTTGAGCTGGAGCCCTGCCGCCCCGAAAGCGTCGGGTCTTTCCAGAACCTTTGCAGCGAGCGAGAAGTCCCCCGTGGCGAAACCGGCCGCACCAAGGGTCTGGGTGAGGATGAGGAGCCCCCACGCCGCGATGGCGGGGAAAAGTCCCACGGCAACCGCCGGGGAATGCCCGGCGGGGGTGGCTTCGAATGCCTGCGCGGTGATGATGATGCCGATCCATAAAACAATTGCCATGCCGGCTTCCATCGGGATGAAGGCATTCACGACATAGGTGAGTCCCGACAGGGCGAGCAGCGTGAAGAATATCCCGTTCAGAACCGAATAGCCTGAACGGGCCCCCATCTTCTTCCATCCCGGGTGTCCGATATAGATGGTCGTGGGGAAGCACGATCCGAAAAGTGCCGCAACCGCGGAACCTGCGCCGTTCATGATCATGCTTGGCCGGGTGGGAAACCGGTCTCCGGCGGCCTCGGCGGATTCAAGGTTCTGGATCGACCCGAGC
>CAZSFB010000288.1:0-4558 GCA_964606035.1 uncultured bacterium
TATCTCCCGCAACGCCGCCGGCCACCCCGAATCGCTGACCGCCATTGACGACGGCAAGGCCTGGACCTCCCTTGTCCTGTTCCCCGACCTCGCCGCCCTTGTCCGCGACGTGAGGACATGGGCGGGGATTCCCAAAGCTGGTGGTTCGGAATCATCCATAATGAGCCCATCTATGGAGAAGACACGCTGAAATGGCTGGGGTTGTTCAAAAAGATTGAATTGTCCGGTGACCAGAAGCGTATCCTCGCGTTCGGTTGACCCGTACCCGTTATTCCAGTCCATCGTAAATTGAAAGAAACCGGCCTAACCTGTCCGCCGTGGGTTTAATGGCGGACGGCTTTGGAGCTGGAGACGACAGCCCCAACGCCCCAAACACTCCACCGAAAGATCCGGGAAATGTAGTAGTCTATACGGGGGAGCCTCCCATGACCGATCCCATCCTCGCCCGCTTTGGACACTGGATCTCCCGTCTGGACTACCGGGATATCCCGGCCGACTCCCTCCGGGCGGCCCGCTACCAGGTCCTGAACATGGTTGCCACCCTGCATGGGGCGGCAGGCTCCCGCGAGACGGCGAGCCTGGCGGCGGGTCTTTCGGGATTCAGTCCGGCGGGCGGGCGTTCCACGGTGCTCGCCACCGGGCAGCGCCAGGCGCCAGTCGAGGCCGCCCTCGCCAATGCTGGCTACTCCATGGCGCAGGATTTCGACGACATCGTCTGGATGGGGCACACCTGCCATTCGGCGGTTTTCGCGTCGCTGGCCGTCGCGGAGCACGAGGGGCTGCCGGCGGAGGATTTCCTCACGGCCGTCGTCGTCGCAAACGAGATCGGCGGAAGACTCGGGGCGGCCTGCCTGCTGGGCCCCCTCAACGGCCAGATGTGGACCTTCATTCACCTGGTCAGTGCGGCGGCGGCCACGGCCAGGCTGCTGAAACTGGACCCCGCGCAGACAACCCATGCGCTCGCCATTTCGCTGGCGCAGCCGAACTTCGGCCTCCAGCCGGGTTTCATGACACCCACCTCCAAGTTTCTCGCGGCCTCAACCCCTACGGGCACCGGCATCCAGGCGGCCTACTTTGCCCGCGCGGGCATGACCGGGGCGCCGGAAATTGTCGAGGACAGGCGGGGCTTCTGGGCGCGGTTCACCTATCTGCCGCTGCCCTCCATGATGGAAGGGCTCGGCGACTTCTGGGTCATGCAGACGCTGACGGTGAAGACGTTTCCCGGCTGCCACTATTTCCAGACGGCGGTTTCCGCCATTGACCGCATTGAGGAGAAATCGGGCCGGATCGACCCGGCCGCCATCAGCCGGGTCACGGTCGAGACGACGAAGCTCGGCATCGAGGCGACCCGTTTTGCCAGCGAATATTCGCAGAAGGCGGGAACGGTGACGCCCGTGAACGTGAACTTCGATCTTGGCATCACCTGCGCCATCCGCCTTCTGGCCGGCAGGTTCACGAGCGAGCAGGTGCATCCCGAATGGCTCGCCGGGCGGACGCCGGACATCCGGCGGCTCGATGCGAAAATCAAAGTCGTCCATACCCCGGAGCTGACCCTGAAAACCCTGGCGGGCCTGCGGGCCGTACCCACGGGCCGCAGGGCGCTTGCCAGCGTGGATCTGCGCGAGCTTCCGCGCATTATCCGTAAGTATTCGGAGGAGTACCGCTCGTCGCTCATTACTCCGGCGGAAGCGGCCGCCTGGATCAGGGCGATTGCGGCGGCCGTGGCGCAGCCGCGCAGTCACCCGTCAGGCGGTAAAGCACAGACAAGCGCGATCCCTCTCTTTTTCCCCAACCGTGTGACTCTGGAATTTTCGGGAGGGCGCACGGAGAGCGCCCGGGTGGATCTGCCGGCCGGTTCCTTCTGCTCACCGGGAATGGAAAAGGAGCTTGAGGGCAAGTTCCTGCGGGAATGCGGCCCGCGTATCGGCGCCCGCAATTCGGAAAGGGCCTTCGAAGCGGGGCTCAGGCTCGAAGAGACCGGACTCAAAAGGTTTGTGGAGCTGGCAGCAACTCCACCGGCGAAACCGGCGGCTTGAGTTGGTGGCGGCCAAGAGGCCCTGTCGGATCGCAGCTTCGATTAATTCCAGTTAATAAATTAACACGGGAAACCACAGAAAAACACAGAACGCTGGCCACAGGACTCACTACCAACCCCGTTCCGACACGGCTCGACACGCTTCGACACGAAATCCTGCCATATTATGTCAAATTTTGTGGCCTCCCCTCACCCCGGTCTCCTCTCCCGCTGAACCGGGAGAAGGGGGAAATATCTGTCCCTTCCCGCCCAGGGGGAGGGGCCGGCCGCACGGCGGCCAGAGGGAGGCTGCCACAGGTAAACACACAAAAACACAGAACGCCTCCCGGAAGTGTGGCGGCGATTGTCCGGCGGGACGGTTTCGTTTAGAGATGCCCCTCCCTCCCCCGGCGGGAACGGAGCCTGGTGGGGCGGCACCCTGCCCCCCGGGCGGTTCATCATTAACCAAGGAGAAACTCCCCATGCGGATTCTGGTGACGGGCGGGGCCGGCTTCATCGGCTCGCAGGTGGTGGACCGGTATCTTGAACGGGGCCACGAGGTGCTCGTCCTGGATAACCTCTCCACCGGGCGGCGGGAGAACCTGAACCCCCGTGCGCGGTTCGAGGAACTGGACCTGGGCGGCTTCCCCAAGGTGGAGGAGATATTCCGGTCCTTCCGGCCGGAGGTCGTCAATCACCACGCGGCGCAGATCGACGTGCGCCACTCGGTGTCGGACCCCGTGGACGACGCCCGGCAGAACATCCTGGCGAGCGTGAACCTGTTCGAGATGGCCTCCCGCCACGGCACCGCCCGCGTGATCTTCGCCAGCTCCGGCGGCGCGGGCTACGGCGAGCAGGAGATCTATCCCGCCCCCGAGTCGCACCCCACCCGGCCCGAGTCGCCGTACGGCATCGGCAAGGTGACGGCGGAGATGTATCTCCACTACTACCAGCGGCAGGGGCGATTCCGGAGTACTGTCCTGCGCTACGCGAACGTCTATGGACCCCGGCAGAACCACCTGGGCGAGGCGGGTGTCGTGGCGATCTTCATCACGAAGATGCTCACCGGGCAGGAGCCGGTCATCAACGGCGACGGCCTCCAGTCACGCGACTATGTATTCGTGGGCGACGTGGTGGAGGCGAACGATCTGGTGCTCGCGAAAAACGCGGACGGGATCTTCAACGTGGGCACAGGTCTGGAGACCGATGTGGTGACAGTCTTCGGCGAACTGGCGAAAGGATGCGGATACGCCTCCCCCGTGAAGCACGGCCCGGCGAAGGCGGGCGAGCAGCGGAGAAGCTCCATCGACCCGGCCAAAATCATGCGCGAACTCGGGTGGCGGCCGTCGGTGCAGGTATCCGAGGGGCTCCGCCGCACCGTCGAGTGGTACCGGAGCGAACTCGGAAAGTAACCAGGGCCGGCTCCGGCAAGGAACCTCCCGGTTTTCCCCTTGGCTTTCCCCCTCCACGTGTCTATAGAGGAGGTCCCCCGGCGGCCCCTGTGCCGCCGGCCACAAAAGACCTCAAAACCCGGAGAGGTGTCCGAGTGGTTTAAGGTGCCAGACTCGAAATCTGGTGTAGGTTAACCCCTACCGTGGGTTCGAATCCCACCCTCTCCGCCATCCACCGTCTTTGTTACCTTCGGCGATCAGATCGAAGGGAAACGCCAAGGAATATTCAACAGTTCCGTTTCTCGCCCTGAGGTTTGTACACAGGATTTTCGAGATTCTCGCGAGCGCCTTGGGGCTCGCCGAATCCAGTATCGTTTCAATCTCTTCCGCGAGTTTGTACGCAGCTTCGACCTGATCGGCTCCGGCGTCCGTCTGGCTATTCGCCAACTCCCTCAGCTCGATTTCAACCTTTTCCCGGTCAGTGCGCAGAGTCTCCGTCTGCTCCCGGTACGTAGCCGCGTCCACATCTCCGTCGGTCATCGCCGCAAAGGCTCTCGACAGCTTCTGCTTCAGAACGTCCAGCCGCGCTTTGAGCGCCACCTGTTTGGCAGCCCTGACCTCGTGCGCATTCGACCGGAAATCGTTGAGCCCCGCCATCAGAAGTTCAGCGGCTTCCGGCGGCAGGATCGCCTGCCTGGCGATGCCGTACAGTTGTTTCAGTGCTTCGCGTTCTTCCAGAAAATCGTGCCGTATCCCGTTCCGCTTGCACGTCCCGCAGAACCCGTAGGTGTATTTCCCCTTCTTGGCGGCAAAGAACGTCACTGAGTGGTCGCATTCGGCGCACTGGAATACTCCGTTCAGAGGTTTAGGCTCCCTGATCTTCTTTTCCGTCCGGCGGCAGTCGGTGAGCCGTCGCTTGATCCGCTCATGCGTTTCCCAGCCGATCAGCGGCTTGTGCTGGTAGTTCGTGACCAGCTTTCCTTTGGAATAAAACGGTCCTGCGAACACCGGATCGACGAGCCAACGGTGAAGCGCCGACCTTGAGATCGGCCTGTTCTGGTAGGTGATTCCGAGTCGCTTCCCCTCTTTCACCAGTACATCGAGCGAATAGTTTCCGGTGGCGGCGATTTCGAGAAGCTTCCTGACTAGCGGC
>CAZSFB010000289.1:0-4521 GCA_964606035.1 uncultured bacterium
CCCTGACGGAACTCGCCGTCAACCGATCCGGTTACCGTACCATTGCTGACCTCAAGATAACTTTCCCCTGCCGGAAGCAGTATCCCCTGCCGGGCGATCTGGAGGTTTTCAGTTTGCAGCAGAATCCGGATGACAGACTCTTCAAGATGTCCCGTATCGCCACGCGCCCGGAGCTTCCCCTGCAATCCCGAAGCAATACTGAGTCCGGCCGATGCGTATTCCAGCCTTGAGGGGCCCGCGTCATCACCAAAGCTGATCATCTGGAAAAAGCGCACCCGGCCACCGGTGAAGTCGCCTGCTGCCTCGATGTCGAAAGGTCCCAATGTCAGACGCGAGCCGGGCCCGTATGCCTCAATCCGGACCCCTGACATCTCCAGATTTCCCAGCGTGATGTCCAGAGGGAGGTCCGGCAGATTCATGGCGATCCCATCATTCTGGTACCGAAACACCTGGGCCGGAGCTTCCGCTTCCGGTGCAGGCACAGAAGTCTCATCATCGGTTTCCCCCGTCGCCCGGACAGCTTCCGCAATTCCGTTCCGGCCATCGGGAAGCGTCTCGGAAATCACATGTGCCTGGCGCAGCCGCAAATTGCTGATATTCAGGGTCTTCTGGAAAAGGCCGAACGGCCAGATAGAAAGCTCGAAATAGGGTACCAGAATGACCGTCCGGTGCTGAAACGGCTCCGGAGCAATCAGCCTGAATCCCTCGACAAGCAGCGACCCGCCAGGACTGAAACTGATACGGTCCATCTCCACCGTTCCAGAAATCCGGCGGTTGATCCGTTCCACCAGCATCTGACGGAAATTTTCTGGATCGAATCTTTCAGCATAAATGAATATGGCAGCCGCAAGCAGGAGCGGCAACGCCGTCAGAGCCCCGACAATCCAGAAGAGGATCAGCCGTCCCGGAGTTTTTCGGTTTTCTGGGGCCACTTTGGCCGTCACAACGGCAGCTCCCAGCGTGGCTGGCGGTTATTCGGGGCTTGAGGGCGGAGCCATCAGGCCATCCAGTTCCCGGTTCCAGCGGGTAAAATCGTCCTTGAGATCTTCTTCGTTATCGATCTTTTCCGGCTCAGCCTTGCCCGGCTCGCCGGCTCCGAATGGCACCTGCATGCCGGCAACCAGCAGGCGTGTCCACTCTTCACGGGACACGTCACGGAATGGGGGCGGAACATCCCCCGGACCCTTCACATCAGTCGGCGCAACAATGCCGCCACCCTTGTGCTTTTCCTCAGCCTCGAAAGGATTATAGCGGCCCACGGCAACCGTTCCTTCATAGACCTTCAGTGAACCTGCGGGCTCAGGTGCCGTGTTGTCACCGGTCAACTCCGCAAAATTGATTTCAAAGGCTGTGCCGCGTACACCCGCGACCGCATTGCCCGCACTGACCTGGAACCTTGGATCCGGACCTCCAAACAGGCTGGATACGCGGGCCCATAGCCGCCCGGTGATCAGCCGCGCTTCGACACGCGCATCTTTCTTCTCGGGAGGGAACAGGATTTTCGTCAGCTTGAGCCGTGACTCCGGGCCGATCCGGATCACGCTGTCACCGGGCAGCGCGAGTTCCGCACGTGTTTTGGGTCCCGTGCGAAGGATAGACCCTTCACTGACAGTGGATTTCAGTTTGAGTGGCGTCCACGGACCTGCATCGGCCGAAGCCGACTCAAGGGTTCCTTCAAGACGGGTGACCCTTGCGACATTAACCGGTTTACCAGGCTTGCCGGACGCTTTCTGCTGTGCAGACACACCCGCCGGCAGTAGCAGGGCGAGGACAACAAGCGGGAGCCGCAGCTTCAGCGATAGCATCGGGGTCTCACTTCTTCCTGGCCAGTGTTGCGTTGATCACATTCTGCGTGGTGTCCACCACTTCAAACTGGAACCCCGAAAAATCGTATTCGTAGATCTCCTCTGCCAGTTCCGAGGCGGTTCCCCGGCTGACAGTGATCTCGTACGTTCTCCGGTTCCCCTCAATTGGGCGATCCGCCACCGCGGTAATGCGGGAAGATGCATTCCGGAGAGCCTTCTTGAAGGCCACCCAGTCGCCATATTTCAGGTCTTTGAAGGTGATAACGAGGTTGACGCTGCCATCCTGGGTGAGCGAACGGATCACCTTCGGCATCAGCTCGGTGGCCGCCTCGGTACCCATTTTCTTCAGGAGGTTCTGCCCGGCCGTTGCGGCGCTGATGTGTGGAGCACCGGTTCCAGACTTGGCAATGGAGGCAATGATCTTGCCGGTATCCGTGTGAACGACTTTCAGTGACAGGCCGCCGGATACTGTATGGAGCGGGGTTCCGGGAATCTGGTTACCGGCCTTCGCAAAGCCGTTCCCATAAATGACAATTTCCGCCTTGGTGAGTTCGCCGAGTTTCTTGGCCTGCTGGTCAGTGATGTCGGCCGCACCGATAGCTCCGGAGAGCTCAATCTCCCGGCTGACTGTCTGCGGATCAATCATCGGGAATCCGTTGTCCGTAAGCACCTGCGTCATCGCGTTTTCGACAGTGCCCATCGAGATCGATTCCACCAGTGCGCGTTTCCCGGCATTTGCGGACTCAATCGCCTTCGTAGTGTCTCCGACGTTCTGTTCCTTGACGAAGATCATCGTGCGGGGCTTGTTGGAGTTTTTCACAAGGTAGATATCGACCATGTCCCGGATCGAATCCTGCAGGACCTTCGTGGAAACCCACGCCCGAATCGTAACCTGGAAGGCACCGTCACCAGACGGCCCTTTCGAGATATCCTCATACTTCTGGACGAATCCTTTGGACTGGGAAAACACTTCGTCCCGAACCAGCTCGAAATCACGCATTTCGCTTTCAGAACGGACAACGATGCCCACTACCTGTTCCACCGCAACCCGGAAGGCCGCATTGCGGGCACGGTCCTCCGCCACGGCCAGATTGTCCCCTTCAATGGCTGCTTCCCCGGTTGCGGTGATCTCCCTGGCGTCATTTGCCGCTTGTGCGCTAGCGTGATGCGCCGACATAAGCACGAGAGCGACGATGGCCGAAAGCAGCAGAGAGGCGAACCTGGGTTTCATGATGGCTTGTATTCCTTCCCTCAAGAGACGGACGGAGCGGACCCGGTATCAGGTTCGCTCCGCCCCAAAAGTCATGCAGCGGTCTGCAGCCTTGTCCTAGAAGAACGAGGCGAGAACGGACGTCTTCAGCTGCCGGATCGCCAGCAGCGCAGTGGCACCGCTCACCGGATCGTTTGGACCGAAGTAGCCTTTCGCAAAATCCTTGAGCTTCAGCACGTCACGGGAGTGCGCGACAACTATTGCATTGTAGTAGGGGCTATCGCTACGAACGTCATCGAACTTTGAGTTCTCTCCAATGTATTTGGTCTCAAGGTCCGGGTCGTTCAGTGCACGAACCATGATGTCCTGGATCATGAAAGCGAATTCTGCCTTCGTGATCGGCTTATCGGGATCAAACTTGCCCTCAAGAAGTTCAAGTCCCTTCACCTGGAGTTCCAGGACCTCCCGGATGTTGGACTCAAGGCCATGCCCCTTGATGTCCTCAATCTCGGCCGGCTTTGCTTCCTTTGCCTTCGTGGCAGCAAGGGCGGAAGGGTCCTTGAACGAAAGGTCCGGTTTCTTGGTCTTTTCAAACAGGCGCTTCAGGTCCAGTTCGGAGGTGAAAAGGGCCGCGATATCAGCGCGGGAAATGTCCTCCTTGATGGCAATCTGCTTGCCTACCGGCGAACCAGGCATTGCCATTTCAATCTCGCCCATCTTCTGCCATTCGCGCGTGGCCGATTCCGTATAGAACTTGGCCTTTTTGTCCATATCGATGGACTTGCGGAAGTTGTCCTTGGCTTTGGTGAAATCGAAGGCCGTCCGGTAGGCGATGCCCAGCCAGTAATAGACGTCCGGCTCTTCATCCTCGATCTTGGTTGCGCTCTTGAAGTGATCCTCGACCTCTTCCAGCCAGTTCTTGCCTCCGAGCTGCGTATAAACGCGAATCGCGTTCACATGGCCGCTGTAAAGACAGTCCTTGCGTTTGTTGCAGTTGTCGATGCCCTTTTCCAGGGTGTCGATGGCCTTCGGGTCCTTGTGGCCCGCCTGAATCACCGCCCGAAGCGTCTGTGCAGGACCGAAGTCCGGCTTCAGTTCCAGAGCCTTCGTGATGGACTTGTCAGCCTCAGCCGGCTGCCCACGGAACAGAAGTTCGTTCGCCCGGCGGACATGGGATTCGGGATTGTCCATCACTCCCTGCGCAGCACGGGTCGTATCCTTGGCGCAGCCCGCCAGCGAAGCGGCACCGATCACCGCGGCGGCCATGATCGCCCGGGGGTTCAGTCTGGTTGTGATCATTTCAACTCTCCTTAAGGAATAACGGTTCAGTCTCCGGGACAATAGAATCAAAGAACGATAATGACCCGGCAGTGGGTCAGGAAACTCTGGCTCTGGGTGATCTGTCGGAGCCGTGCGGCGTCCTCGCCAGAAAGCACCACGTCCGCAGCCTTCTCGCCCTGCTTGCCCTTCGCCTTGATTACCAGGGGCGTGGTACCAACGCGGTCG
>CAZSFB010000290.1:0-4514 GCA_964606035.1 uncultured bacterium
AGGACTGGACCGGAATGCCACTTGGAAAGAGATACTCCAGTGGCCTGAATGGGAAAAAAGCCCCCCAAAAGCCGGCCAAGCTGATCTTCAACAACTTCAACTCCGGCTGGGGAACTGCAGTTATCCCCACATGAAACTCTCTCTTAACCGGATATCTGATTCTGATGACTTTATCTGGGGAGTAGATACCCATGACCAACGGGTGCTCGAGATGGCTCGCGGCTCGGACAAATACCAGAAACTTCAGCAGGACAACGAACGATACCGGGATGAGATAGAGAATGCATGGACTGCAGCGGGAATTGACACCCAGAGAAGTTACACGAAAAGAATTGCCGTCAGCATTCCCCCCTCAAAACCACCCGCTCCCAATGCCGCAAAAGCTCTCATTATTGACGACGATGATGCGATCCTTTCAATGGAAAAGGTTATTCTTGAACATGAAGGGTTCAAGGTAATTACCGCCCATAACTGCAGCGAAGCAATGACCGCCTACGAGCAGGAAAAACCATTCGACATATGCCTGATTGACGTTATGATGCAGGACCGGACAGGTGTCGACCTTATCAATGAACTTAGGACGAGCTACGGCCTGACCTGTCCGGTGGCATTCATTACCGCAATGATGGATCCCCCTGTGCGGCCAGAAAAAAACTTGGCCATCATCAAGAAACCATTTGATTCGCGGGAATTGCTACGAACTGTCCATTCGCTAATGGAGGGAAAGGATCCTCGCGCCGGATGATTCTTTCCGACTCGCTTCGATACCGGGCCTACATGCCCACCAGAGTCACCTGCGCGGCCGGTGCAGCTGAGAAGCTGGCGCGTTTTTCCGCGGATGCCGGGATCAAGAGGGCGTTACTACTCTCTGATCGAGGCCTTCTGCCTCTCGTAGAAAAAATCGCCACACAACTAAGCACACTTCACGCAGCCACATTTGTTGATGTGGCCCCTGATACCGGCATTGACATTATAGATGCTGCGGCCGAGTTGGGCCGCAACGTCAATGCGGATGGCGTTATAAGCCTCGGTGGCGGGTCGGTGATCGACACGGCGAAGTGCGTTGCGGTCGCACTTAGCAAGGGTGGCTCGATCCGCCCCTGGATTGGAACCAATACTATAAAGGGGGAATATGTTGTACCTCATCTCTGCATCCCGACCACCGCAGGGACAGGCAGTGAAGTCACCCCTGCTGCAGTCGTCAGGGACGGAACGTCTAAATTGATCTTCTGGGACGACTCCCTGTATCCCAAAGCCTGCATACTGGATCCATTGCTTACCACAAGCCTCCCACCAGGATTGACGGCTGCAACCGGGATGGATGCTCTGACCCACGCCATTGAGGCTATACATTCGGTGTCCAATACTCCTTCTACAGATGCACTAGCCCTGCACGCGATTGAACTTATCGGTTCAAACATTCGTGATGTCGTTCACAATGGCAGCGATATTACCCGGCGGATGAGCCTGCTGGTCGCCTCCAATTTGGCGGGACAGGCGATTGCCAATGCATTTCTGGGCTCCGTTCACGCTCTTGCCCATGCCGTGGGAGCTCACAGCAGGGTTCATCATGGAACAGCCAACGCGATTATTCTGCCCCACGTCATGAAGCTAAACTTTCCCGTCTGTACTGAACGGTACGCCTTGGTCGGACGGGCCCTGAATGTCCCTGCTGGCAATGTGGAAGAAATGGCTCTCCGTGCCATCCAGCGAGTAGAAATGTTGATCCGGGAAATTGCTCTCCCCTCAAGACTCCGTGACGTCGGAGTCAGCAGCAACCAGAAATCCGAGATCGTTTCCGGAGCCATGGACGACATGAGCCACCGGTCTAACCCCGTGAAGATGGATGCTGAAACATTCGGCCGCCTCTTCGATGTAGCCTGGTAGTGCGCTCAACCCAGAAACCCTTCGTCCAGAAAACTGAAGTATCTCGGCCCTGCTATAACCAGGTGGTCAAGCACCCTGACTGAAAGTATTTTCCCTGCCGTCACAGCGTCCTTGGTAAATCGCCGGTCAGCCTCTGAGGGCGTGGGGTCTCCCGATGGATGATTATGCGATAGGATCAGTCCGGCAGCACCCTCACGAATCGCATCCCTGAATAGGGCCGATTGCTCTACAGACACGCTTCCGACGCCACCCCGTGCGCATCGGATCGCCCGCAATACATTGTTCCGTGTATCAAGCAGCAAGGTGACGACTTCCTCGATGGCTGGGTCTCCATAATGTTCCCGCAAAATCCTGAAGGCGGTTTCGCTATTGGAAACGCTCGGGCGCTCCCCCAGGAGGGCCCGGTCCAGCCGCGGTGCCAGTGCAAGTGCTGCAAGCACCTGAGACGCTTTGGCGGGACCAAGCCCCGCCATTTCATGCAATTCCGCCGCGGACATCCTGCTGATGTTTGCAAGTGATCCCGCCTTTTTGAGCAGTTCCCGGGCCTGTTCAATGGCATTCTGACCGCGTGACGGATCTCCGGTCCTGATGAGAATCGCCAGAAGATCAGTGTCCGAAAGCGCTTGAGGGCCAAACTTGAGCAAGCGCTCTCTCGGCCGGTCATTTTCTGGCCACTCCTTTATTGCCGATCTGCCTGTCTCGTGGGTATCGTTCTGCGTTAGCCGTTTGCGCCCAGCCGACTTCTGGATTTTTGCTTGTTGTGCTGAATTTCGATTTAATAGACTTTCCAACCACTCAATAGTTCCGCGGCGGAGGCAGACGGGTCTCTTCGCTTGTTCCGGTGGTTCCAACGGAAATGGAATCACCCTCGATTCACCCGAAACGCCAAGACCGTCCTGCACTGTTCCATCACTCAGCCCGGCAAAATCAGGGGTGTCGGCAATCTCTTTCGAGTTCATAGGTTGTTTAATCCTCATGAAATTCATCAGATCAGTTGGGACTCCTCCGACCAAGCAAGCCTCTTGCCAACAACACCATTCCTACCAACTGACCCAACCAACTGGATTTATATGCCTTTTCGTCGCTATCGCTGAGCTTTCATGACGGCCGCCAGTCATTGGTTCGGATTCCGAACACCATTGCGGCATCAGCAACCCGCTGGGCATTCAAAAGGATGCAGGAGATATTTTCTTATGGTAACTGGGGCCGCAGATGAGTTCCGGATTTCAAATGGGAATTATTATCGGCCTCAGCCTGCCACTGGCTGGAGCCGTATTTGCCGGCCCTAAGTCATCGGTCAGGGTTCAGTCGGAATCCGTACTTCTGGAAAAAAGGGCATTGACATATTGGCAAAATCGGCTCCAGTCCGCGGACTGGATGGACCGGTGGCAGGCTGTCAATGCCATAGGCATGCTGGGTGACAGTTCACCCGCCATCATCTCGTCCCTCACGGAAACATTTAAGGATCGCGATGACCGGGTTCAGGCAGGAGCCGCTGCTGCAATCGCCAGGATCGGTGTGCCAGCTCGCCCCGCCCTGGAACAGCTGCTGCGGAATGGAGAGCGTCGACAACGAAGGTGGTCGGCCTATGCACTTGGAAGAATGGGGGACCGCTCCGCCATTCCTCTTCTCCTGCTGGCCTCTGAAGATTCGCGCGAAGACGTCCGCGAGAAAGCTGTCGAGTCGCTCCGGCTTCTTGGATATGACGATGCCCAGTCAGTCCGGTTTTTCGTGAAGGGGCTAAAGGATTCGAGCCCTTTCATCCGGTTCCATTCAGCCATGGCATTGGGGCACTCCCGCCCGGCCATATCGGTGGCAGGTCCGCTAACGGCGGCGCTTTCGGATGCGATGTCCACTGTGCGTGGGGCAGCCTGCGAATCCTTGGGACGCCTAGGCCCGGATGCGGCTTCGGCAGTATCGGCACTTACTGAAAGACTTTCCGACGTGGCGTACGTGCAGGATTTTGCCGTTGTCGCGCTCGGGAATATCGGGACCGCGGCAATATCCAGTATTCCCACCCTTGAAGATCTTGCCCGGAACAGCCCCTCACCCAGAATTCGCGAACATGCCCAATGGGCTCTCACCATGATACGTGCCGCAAAATGATCACGCCTTCTCACAACCCCGCGTTCTTCTCCGCCCTGTGCGTAAAAATCCCCGGTACGCTGGACCCTGCGTCCCGGTTCTGGCGAGCAGCCCTCATTTTGGGGCTGCTTATCATGCTTGTCCGTACAGGGATATTTCTGGTTTCGGGGGGGCCCCCTGACGTGCGGGCTATCGATATTCTCACAGGCATCATGCTGACCGTTAGCCTCGCAGGTTTCCTTATCACCCATAGTGCGTGGAGCCGCCCTTCGGCTGAAAAGGGGCGATATGTTATCAACAAGGTTGGAGTATCCTTTAATCGGGAGAACCGGTCCGACGATCTCTCACCCGATTGGGAGTTATACTGGACAGACGTGTCTAAAATCTCTGCTGTTCAGGACAGGCGGGGCCTTGTGATTCAGTTGGTATCCGCCGCTGCCAACAAGGAAGTGGAAGTTGACCGCCTCCGGGTCGAGAACTACCCAGAGGCCCTAAAGGCCCTTCCCCACCCCGACAAACTTCCAGCCGGGGTTGCCTCGAGA
>CAZSFB010000291.1:0-4465 GCA_964606035.1 uncultured bacterium
CATGGTACTGCCCGGCATTCAGGCACTCGAGAATTCCGAATGCCCAGTCCTCAAGATCATCACGCATACCCGGATCATCCTTGCAGTCAGCAACCGTCTTCTGCATCGAGATAATCCCGAAGGCCGCATGCCGCGATTCATCCAGCCGGACCCGTTTCAGCATTTCCTTAAGGAATGGCACGTCCGTGCCTTCTTCGAGCATCCCCATGATTCCGAGAGCCATTCCCTCGAACAGGGTCTGCATCCCCAGGGTCTTCTTCTGCCAGGTGTCGGCCTTCAGAAGCTCTTCAAGCAGGAACTTGATGTTGGGGTCTACGGGATAGATTTTTCCAACTTTCCGCTGAAGGAACTTCGCAAACGCCTCGATGTGTCGGACTTCATCGAACGTCTGGGCGCCGGCATAGAATTTCATGTCCATGTCCGGACAGGCGTTGGTAAGCTGGCCGCAGATCTGGAGGGCAGCCTGTTCCCCATGAAGCAGCTGTGAACAGATATAGGCCATATTCTCCCATGCTGCTTCTTTCTGCTCCGCCTCGGAGGCACCCTTCATCTTCAGAAGCTGGCAGATCACCGAATAGTTGGGGTCCATGCCCCAGTAGTCCTTCGGGTTGATATTCGTGGACCAGTCCAGATCTTTCTCGGCATTCCACTGGCGTACTTTGCTGATCTCATACAGGCGGCGGAGATCCTCAACCTGTCCCACATAGTCCCAGTTCCAGGCCACATCGAGCGGAGCATCGAACTCGAGCTTCTCCCGCATCTGCCGGATCTCTTCCTTGTCGTTCCACTCGATGCCGGCAAAGTTGCCGTACATCTTGCGGTGTTCCTTGTTGAGCAGTTCCATATCGTCGTCTCCCTGTTGAGTCTGGCTGTGGACCGGCTGCCGCCCCTCCCCCGAGGGTGCGACGCTGACCCTTCTCTCTATCTGACTTTCCCGGCCACCGGGCCCAGGCCGTACCGGAGAAAATCCTTCAGCTCTGTCTTTCTGGCCTCAACCCGCTTGGGGTCAAAAATATCGCCGCCAAGCATGCCTTTTCCGAATTCGCCGGAGGCGAAATGGAATATTGTCGCTCCGACCAGCGTCTGAACGAAATGACCAATGGACTGCAGCCGGAAGGCCCCGGACTCATTACCGGCTTTCATGAGGGCCACAACCTTCTGGATGATCTGGCTCATGTAGTACCCGTGACGTTTCAGCAGTTCTTCCCGGGAAAGTCCCGCATCCTCAAAATCCCGTTCGACCATCGAGCGAAGCAGCAGTTTCGCCGTGTTCGGATTGTCGGCCATGAAACCCGTCCAGACGTCCACGATCTGGTCAAGCTGCATCCATGCGTTAGCCCGGGAGTCCACCTGTGATTCCAGAGTTTCCCAGAGTCGCTTGAACAGGCGCTCAAGCACCGAAGCATAGATTTCCGTCTTGGACTTGAAGTGGTGAAACAGGCTCGATTTGGAAAGACCCGAGCGCTCAGCCACTTCAGCAAGCCCGACTCCGGAGAAACCACGATCCGCAAAAAGTTGTTCTGCCACGTCGAGAATCCGGTCCTGGGACGGGTGGCGGATGAGTTCAGGGCTTCGGGCTATTGGGTCGGCAGACATTTATCGAGTGGTTCCCTCTATTATGACGAAAATCAGTCTACCGACCGATCGGTCGGGTGTCAAGAACAAAAATGTCTTATTGCCCAGAAGGCCCTATTGGAAGTGCTTCCTGATGTGGTTCCCGCCATATCCAGTGGAGAAAACGCTCAAACTGGTCAAGAAATAGCAGAAACAGCACCCCGGTTCCGAGGTTGAATACAAGATGTGCCAATGCGACCGCCCGTCCAGGACCCGGCATGTTTGCAACAGCAAACTCCGCGAGCGGACCCAGAAGCGGGAAAAACAGGACCACCCCGGCAACGTTAAAAATCAGGTTGGCCACCGCCGTCATCCGGGCAGTGCGGCCCTTTGCGGAAAATCCAGCCAGAAGTCCCGTGGTTGTCGTCCCGATATTGGCCCCAAACGTAACTGCTATCGCCATGAGTGGAGTCATCGCCTGGTTCTGGACCAGAAGAATCGCCACACCGGTCACGACACTGCTTGATTGAACCACAGTCGTAAAAAGTGCCCCTGCAACGATTGCAATAAGTGGTGACAGCGACCGGGCGAGAAACTCCCGGAACAAGGGCTCCTCCCTGAGTGGTGCCAGCGAGGAACCAAGCAAATCCAGACTGAAAAGCACGAATCCGAGAAAAAAGATCGCCCTTCCCGCGATGCGGCCGGACCCCGGTATCAGCCCCATCACGGTGCCCAACACAATAAATACAGGACCGACACCAGCCAGCTTCCAGGAAACAAGCCACGCCGTCGAGGTGGTTCCCACGTTGCATCCAATCAGAACGGCCAGGGCAGCCCGAAGGGACAGAACCTGGGATCTCACAAGAACGACTGAAAGCGACGACACCGCACTGCTCGACTGCAGCACCGCCGTCGCACTCGCCCCGACGAGAAAACCTGTGACCCGGTTACGGGTCAGCTTCTCCAGCCACAGCTTCAGGTGGGATTCGCTCGACAGCTCCAGCTCGCTGCTCAGGCCCTGAAGACCGTGAATGAACAACGCGATGGCAGAGAACACAGTAAAAAAGAGCTGGACACCACTCCAGTTCAAATCGGAACCTCCAGACAGGCTTGCCGCCGATGCGGAGATACTGTCACAATTTTCCCCTGATGATGAACAAAGAAGGCTGGCATCTCATGGCAAAAAAAGTTCCCCCTATCCCGAAAAGCGAGCCGCTCATCATCCCCTATCTGTCGGTGAAAGGCGCAAGGGAGGCGATTCGCTGGTATACGAAAGTGCTTGGCGGAAAGTTTCTCTACCAGATCGACATGCCCGGCGGACTCGTCGGTCATGCAGAAATCGCCTTTGGCCGCTCCAAAATCATGCTCGCCGAGGAAAATCCCGCGTGGGACAACCGGAGTCCGCTCTCCATCGGTGGAAGTCCGGTGAAGATTCACCTCTATGTGGAAGATGTGGACAAGATCTACCGGAAAGCCATCAAGGCTGGTGCGAGATCAAGCATGGAACCCCGGACGGAGTTTTATGGGAACCGTGCCGCACAGTTCACTGATCCTTTTGGCCATACCTGGATGATAGCCACGCAGGTGGAAGCACTGACACCCCGTGAAATGAAAAGGCGCGCCAAAAAGCTGTTCGGGTAAAACCATACAGCACCCGGGCAAACGAAACGGCCTCCCGCATGGGAGGCCGTTTCCAGTTCAACCCGGCTAAGACCAGCGCCTACTTGCGTCCGGCGTAGACTTCGCGCTGGGGGAAGAACCAGCCGATCTCGAACTTCGCTGTCTCCGGAGCATCGGAGCCGTGAACGGCATTCCGTTCTATGTTTGTGCCAAACAGCTTGCGGAGCGTACCGGCTTCGGCTTTTTCCGGGTTGGTCGCACCCATGATGTCGCGGTTTTTCTGGATGGCACCCTCCCCTTCGAGCACCATGAGGAGCACGGGACCTTCCGTCATGAACTTGATGAGGTCGGGGAAAAACGGGCGCGCCTTGTGCACGGCATAGAAACCTTCGGCCTCTTCCTTCGAAAGGTGTTTCATGTGGGCCGCAACTACCCGCAGCCCCTTCTCCTCAAACTTCGAGATGATGCCGCCGATGCTGTTTTTCTGCACGGCGTCGGGCTTGATGATGCTGAGAGTCTGTTCGATTGCCATTAGTGAAAATATCTCCCGTTATTACTTCTTTTTCTTCTTGGCCGGAGCTTTCTTGGCCGGCTTTTTCGCTGCGGGCTTTTTCGCTGCCGCCTTCACGCCGCTTTTCACCCGCTTCTTGAGATCGTTGAATAGCTTCTTGCCTTCCTTCTTTGCGGTCTGTGCGGCTTTCTTGACCTTCGACTCGGCTTCCTTCTCGAACTTCCGCAGCTTCTGCTCTGCCTGCTTTTCCAGCTTGCGGAGCTTGGGCTCGGCGTCCTTGAGGGCTTTCGTCACCCGAACCGAGATCTTGCGCGAGTTCTTGGCCAGTGCCTCCTGGAGGGTTTTACCGAGATCCGCCGGTGACATGGACACGTGGATTCCGGCATCCCGGAACGCCTCGATCTTGCTCTTCGCATCTCCCTTGCCACCCGCGATGATCGCACCGGCATGCCCCATGCGCTTGCCCTTCGGAGCGGTCTGACCGCCGATAAATCCGACCACCGGCTTGGAGCAGTTCTCCTTCACCCACGCCGCGGCAGCTTCCTCTGCCGTTCCACCGATCTCGCCGATCATGATGATCGCCTCGGTGTCATCGTCCTGCTCGAAAAGCTCAAGCACGTCGATATGGTCCATGCCCTTCACCGGATCACCGCCGATACCCACGCAGGTGGACTGGCCGAGACCGATCTTCGTCACCTGGTGAACGGCCTCGTAGGTGAGTGTGCCGGAACGGGACACGATGCCAATCTTGCCCGGACGGTGGATATGCCCCGGCATGAT
>CAZSFB010000292.1:0-4397 GCA_964606035.1 uncultured bacterium
CGGTAGCCCTGGATGACGTGGAGACTCCGGCCGGCCGGGCAAAAAACGCGGTCGGAGGCGCGGCGGTCTATTTCTCCATCGCGTCTAGCTATTTTACCCAGGTCCGGCTCGTTGGCGTTGCCGGGAAGGATTTCCCGCAGCCGACACTGAAGCTGCTCAAAAAACGCAAGATTGATCTTTCCGGACTGGACATCACCCAGGGTGACACCTTCCGGTGGAAGGGGTCCTACCTGAAGGACCTGAACCAGGCGGAAACCCTGGAAACCCGGCTTAATGTGTTCGAGACGTTTCTGCCGAAACTCCCGGAACATTACCGAGATGCGAAAATTGTTTTTCTGGCGAATATCAACCCGGAGCTTCAGCTCGATGTGCTGCGGCAGGTTCGGAATCCTGGCTTTGTTGCCATGGACACCATGAACCTCTGGATTGACATTGCCCGGCCGCAACTGAGGAAAGTCCTCAAGCGGGTTGACCTGATCTGTATCAACGAAGGGGAGGCCCGTCAGCTTTCGGGCGAGAGTCAGCTGCCACTCGCCGCCCGCGCAATCCTGAAGATGGGGCCGAAAGCCGTGGTCATCAAACGGGGTGAGTACGGAGCGAACCTGTTCACGAGAGGCGGGACATTTTTTGCCCAGCCTGCGTATCCACTGGAAATTGTTCGAGATCCGACCGGGGCGGGAGACAGCTTTGCTGGCGGCTTCGTCGGCTCACTGGCCCGCCAGCGGTCCTTTTCGGACAAGGCCATGAAACATGCACTCGTTTGGGGCAGTGTGATGGGATCATTTGTTGTAGAGAAGTTTTCCATTGGCGGGACAGTTTCGATTCCGGCGGGGCATTTGAAGCGCCGCTTCGATGATTTCGTGCGGTTCACACGGATTTAGGACCTCCATAAGTGGATTAAATTGACTCAGGGAGCCCGGCGGGGCTACGTTTTAATGGTTATGCCGGGGAGGGGGCCTGCCTTGGCGGATCGGCTGGAAGGTGCCGGAATCGTTCGGATTTTCTGGCACTGCTGGTAATATTTTCAGAGAAAAAATGTTCTCCTGTGACCTGAACCGCGAATTTATCGATGCGAAACCCGAACGGGTGGTTTCGCTGATCCGTTCATTGAACAAGATTGATCTGATTCCCCAGGACGGCGGTGACGGTGAACCGGAGCCGACGGAGGCGTTTATCGCGGGTGTCCAGCGGTCGCAGGACCAGTACGAAATATTCGCCTACCTCTATCACGAACGTACCCACACACCGAGAATCTATGTATGGGAAGGTGACCCCGTCACGCGGGCGACATTCGCCGACGTGGAAGCGCAGGCGCTCGATTTCATCGAGTCGATGGGCTTCATGATGGACAATACCCAGTTTCGGAAGCAGCCACCGGAGCAGCGCCAGGAACTCTACGATTCAGTGCCAGTATTCGCCCAAGGAGGTGGAAAATACCGGGAGCTGCTGGAGAGCAAGGAAGATCCGTCGCTTCTTGATCTGTCCGAAGAACTGGTCGACCTCGAAGAGAACCCGGATGCCTTTGAGGAAGAGAAAAAGGTAACGACAGCCGTCGATGTCGATGCATTTGAAGGGGTTGCCGATGAACCCAAGGCCTCGCCGTTCGACGAACTTGAAACGGCAAACGAAGTCGATGGGCAGGATGACGCCAAAAACCCGTTCGATGATTTTGACTCGTCCTCAGGCTCTGAGTTCGATACCGCTGCTTTTGACGATGTTGCACCACCACCTCCTGTTTCGCCCAAAGGGAAACCAGCGAGTATCCCGGCGGCGGAGACCGCCGGGGGTGCGGTTTCGGAAATGGTCGAAGCCCCGGAGGTCGAAGAGGGTGCCCTGGATGCGCTTTCGGCGGATTTGGACTCTGCCCTGACCGACGATGGAGAAGAGGCCGAAGCTATAGAGGTGGAGGATCTTCCCGAGACCGGGGAGATAGAGACCGCAGAGGATGTCGAGGATATCGCCGAAGTGGCGGAGCCACTGGGCGTGGAACCTGACGGTATCGAAATCGACTTTGACGAGGCAGCGCCTCCTGAACCACCGAAGGCTGCAGCCAGAGCGGGATCCGGAGATATCCCACTCCCGCCGGCGGCTGAAACCGTCGATTTCGGAGAGATCAGCGATGATGGGGCCTCCATGGGCGGCGCCGCCGATTTCGGAGAATTCCTTGACGGGAAATCCGGTCAGGATGAGACCGGTCTTGGTGATCTTGTTTCGGAGCTGGACGATATCGGCACCGGGGCCGAGGAGCCTGTCGCCGCAGAACAGGATTTCTTTTCCGGCGATGCGGACCTGTCTGCGGATCTCGACAAGTCCCTGGATGACATTCTCTCGGGGCCTCCAGCAGCCAAAGCCGCAGAGCAACCGGAAGAGGTTATCGAGGAGGATCTGGGCGGGTTGGGGTCAATGGGGGAACCAGAGGCCGTTGCCATCCCCGTTGTGGCAGCTTCACCGGCAGAAGCACCCGCTACACCAGTAGTGGTTGTACATGCCGCAGCATCAGCGAGCAGTGGACTATCAGCAGAAGAAAGAACCGAGCGGCTTCGCGTTTACGGCAGGCTCTTCGCTACGCTGTGAAAGAATCATGGAAGCAGGATACTATTGTGAACCCTGACCGAAACCTGATTTTTGTGCCAGTAGCACTGCTGGCAGCTGCCATTCTCGCCCTGACGGGTGGCTGTTCCGACAAGGCAAAGCTCCGCCAGCAGGCGCGGTCGACCAAGGAGTTCTGTTCGGAGCTGTTTCTGAAGGCAGAGTTCCCCTTGGCACTGACCCGCTGCCTCGAAGCGGAACGCCTGGATCCAGAGGATCCTGATGTTCAGATACTACTGGGACTGATTTACCGGGGGATGCGAAACTATCCGGAAGCAATTAACCGGATGAACCGCGCCGTGGAGCTGAAGAAGGATCTTCCGGAAGCGCATACGAATCTGGGAATCCTCTATTCGGAAGTCGGACGCAACGTTGAGGCGATCGAGGCGTTCGACAAGGCGCTATCGTATCCGTTCTATACAAAGCCGGATGTCGTTCATATCAACAAGTGCGAAGTGTATCTGCGAATGAAGGAACACCGTAAGGCGCTTGATTCATGCCGGGCCGCGACGCAATCCAATCGTGCATCCTGGGAAGGACATATGAAAACCGGAGATGTGCTGCTGGCATTGGACCGGATTCCCGAGGCGATTGAAGCGTATGAGACGTCGATCCGGCACGGGTCGAAATTTCCGCAGCCATACTATCAGCTCGGTCTTCTCTACATGAACCGGAAGGATTTCCCGAAGGCATGCGACAACTTCCTCAAGGTCCGGGAAATGACTCCCGATACGGAAGTAGGGGACAAGGCTATCCGGTTCATCAAGCAGCTGAACTGCAAGGAGCCAGTCAAGGTCGATGCTAAGATCCCGCCAAGTCTCAATCTGGATCATCTTGATCCGAAGACTCCTGCCAGGGGTACCCGCTGAGGTTTTTGATTGATGTCTGATCCTGTCGTCACGCCGGCCATGGAATCCGGTCACACAACGCCCCTTGAGCGCGTGGGCCAGCGGTTAAGACATGCCCGCGAGGCGGCGGGGCTGTCTGTGCGAGACGTGTCTGATCATATCCGGGTAAGGGTCGCCCTGCTTGAAGCGCTCGAAGGCGGAAATCGTGAAGAGCTTCCAGCGGATGTTTTTGTCCGCGGATTTGTGAAGTCATACGCCCGGGTAGTCGGGATCGATCCTGAAGAGTTCAGGGGGGATATGGAGAAGGCACTGGGCATTCCTGTGACAGCACCAGCTCAGGCTTCAACTGGTTCTCTGGGAAGACCGCTTCCATCAATCCCGACGCTGAAGGCGAACAAGCCCCATCCATATACAGTGTCAGGACGCGCAAAGGGGCGAGTGGCCTTTGCGGTCGTTCTTGTTGTTATTTTGGGCTTGATTCTGGTCACGCGGTATCTGAGCCGGGATGAAACAGCGGACGTACAGGTTGCGAGTGAACCCCCGATACGCAGCACACCCGCAACCGGAAACCAGAACCCCCCGGATTCCGGAGCCGCTCTGTCCGCAGGTGGTGATACCGCCGGATTGGAACGGGCAGAATCACCTGTTGAAGCTGAAGAAGGGGTTCTTGGTGAACCCGTAGAACCTGTTGACGAATCGTCTTCTGTTGCCGAAGCGCCAACCACAGAACTGTCAGCGCAGGCATCGGATGGTTCAATATCGGCTGGCACGGTTCAGGCAAGCCCACCCCCCACACAGACTGTGCCTCCGGTTCCAGCCCCCCCTCAATCACCGCCCCTTGCGCAGGAGACTGTATCCAGGCCTCCGCGGCCACCAGTCATCGCGGGATTCGGTGGACGCAGTGTGATTGTCAACGCCACAGCGGAAAGCTGGATCATCATCTACCAGGATGGGAAATCT
>CAZSFB010000293.1:0-4353 GCA_964606035.1 uncultured bacterium
TGTTGCTCCAGCGACCGAGGAGTAGGGGTCGGCCTGGGACGAGCCGATAGAACGCATGGTGTTCGTCGAACAGTTCTGTTCATGATCGGCATGAAGGATGAAAAGCACATCCAGCGCCCGTTCGATGGCAGGGTTTGGAACATAGCGGGTTTCCGCGACCTTGAACATCATCGACAGGAAATTGCCCGCGAAGGAAAGTTCGTTGTCCGGATAGACGTACGGCATGCCAAGGAGATGACGGTAGGACCAGGCAGCGAGGGTTGGCATCTTGGCAATCAGCCGGTAGGTGCTATTGCGCACTTCCTCCGGGTCGCTGATGTTTTTTGAACTTGGATAGAAGGTGGACAGCGCCCCGAGAGTCGAGATCATCATGCCCATTGGGTGAGCATCGTGGCGGAAGCCTTCCATGAACTTCTTGACGTTTTCATGGACAAACGTGTGATAGGTAATGTTCTTCACCCACTCCTTGAGCTCAGGCAGCGTCGGGAGTTTCCCATTCACGAGAAGATAGGCGACTTCCAGATACGTTGAATGCTCGGCGAGATCCTGAATCGGGATCCCACGGTATTCGAGAATCCCTTTGTCGCCATCAATATAGGTGATGCTGCTCTTGCACGAAGCGGTATTTGTGAATGCAGGATCATAGGTCATCATGCCAAAATCGTCGGCATTCACCTTGATCTGGCGAAGGTCCATGGCCCGGATGGTGTCATTCTCAATTGGTATCTCGTAGGCTTTACCAGTACGGTTATCAGTTATTGTCAGTGTGTTCTTGGGCATCTGAATACCCTCCTCGGCCTTCCTGGCAGCAGCAAGATTGAAATATGACCCGGGCTGGGCCCGTAACCGGATAAACGCTAGCACCAGCAGAGAGCAAATACATAAGGCAAAAATCAACAGGAACATGACAGAACCGGGCTGCAATCCCCTGGTGAAGGGCGATTGATCGGGTCTGGCCGGGGTGGGTTGCACGGGTCCGGATGGGCTACTATTGAAGCAGGCCGGATAAGGATAAAAGGTCCGGAGCGGCTGATGAGCGGAGCTTCCCCGGCTTGGGAACAGACCTCAGGAGAAGAGAGAAACGTGGACAATCTGGATTCGATCGACAAGCAGCTTATCACTCTCATGCAGGAAGAGATGCCCCTGACCGAGCATCCGTTCAGGGATTTAGGCGACAAGGTCGGGATTTCCGAGGCTGAGTGTCTCACACGGGTTCGCGGGCTCAAGGACAAGCACATCATCCGTCAGATCGGCGTGATTTTTGACAGTCGAAACATGGGCTACAAATCATCACTGGTGGCCATGAAGGCGGACCCGGACAAGTGCGATCAGGTGGCGGCGGTGGTCAGCCAGCATCCCGGTGTCTCCCATAACTACAAGCGGAACCACGAGTTCAACATCTGGTTTACCATTGCGGTGCCACCCGGGCAGAGTCTCGAAAAGCATATTGAAGCCATGCATAAGGCTTCCGGGGCGATCTCGACCCGTATTATGCAGACGCTTCGTTTATACAAGATTGGCGTGAAACTGGACCTGACCGAAGAAGGCCGGAAAACGGAGAACCTGACCCAGAAGGAAAAGGCCCCTGTATGGAACAAACTGCTGGATCAGCCGGCGGCCATTTCAGAAGAAGATATCGCGTATATCCGCGAACTCCAGGAAGATCTGGAGCTTGTCGAGCAGCCATACGTTGAAATGGCGAAACGGCTTGGCGTTCCGTTTCAGCGGCTTGCTGAGAAGGCGAAGGAAATGCACGAGCGCGGCCTGTACCGCAGGAATGCCGCGATCCTCAACCACCGAAAGGCCGGCTTCAAATCGAACGGCATGGGAGTGTGGTGTGTGGATGAGGCGGATGTCGACCGGTACGGAGAGATGTTCGGCCAGTATCGCGTGGTGAGCCACTGCTATCGACGTCCCGTTTATCCAGACTGGAAGTATAACCTTTTTACAATGGTACACGGGGCGGATGATGATGAATGCCGCCATATCATTGACCAGATGGCGAAAGACTCAGGTCTGACAGACTATTCTGTGCTCTTTTCCACGACCGAGTATAAGAAAAACAGGGTGGTTTATTTTCCCAAGGGCGAGACCTATCCGGACTGGTGCAAGGACGCACTGAGCTGAGCTGTACAGGTCACCCTGGCAGGTTGATACCGTACCGGCGCGTCCACGTGCCGTCGAAGGCGAAATAGGTCGGATCGTCATAGACGCAGATGTCCACCCGCTCGACCGGACCGGGGTCATTATTCAGGAAATCCTCACAGGCCTGGATCGTGATTTCGGATGCTTCCACCTTGGGAAAGCCGAAAATGCCGGTCGAAATGGCAGGCATCACGATGCTGTCCAGACCTTCGTTGCGGGCCAGCTCCAGTGCCGAGATTACTGCCCGGCGGAGTCTCTCGTGTTCGTTGCCATCGCCCCAACGTGGCCCCACCGTATGAATAACTCTCCGGGCGGGCAGGTTTCCGGCTCCGGTGGATCTGGCGGTACCGACTGGCACGGGACCCAGTTCCCGGACCGAGCGGGTGGACTCCTCCTGAATGATCCGGCCGCCGTTTTTGACAATCTGGGCAGCGACGCCGCCCCCATGTGCCAGTTGCTCATTGGCAGCATTCACGATGGCGCCGGAGGGCACATGGCAGATGTCACCGTTCAGCAGCCTGAAGGTTCTTCCGCCCAGCTGGACGGTTCTCATGATCCGAAAAGGGGTATTGCGGGGCATGAAGTCATTCTACCTTGCAAACCGGATCAACTAAACTTCCGCGAGTGATGCAGTCCTCCGGTAAACCGAACCGTCCCCGGTCGATCCCGTATGATTTCTACGTATACAGCGGAAGCCTGGATGATGCTGCCCATCTGGAGCCACTTTCGCTGCTGGCGGTAAAGGAGGCATTGAAGCGGTACCCGGACTCTCTGCCGCAACCTGATGGGTATACCGTTAGCCTCGAGTCGGTTGACGGCGGCACCCATGAAGCACGGGTCATTCTGGATAGTGAGGCTGGCGGACCATGTACCATGGTGGTTGTCAGATTCGGGCTTGAGGCGGGTGCTGCTGGCTTCGAGAGATCAGGCCGCCTTGCGAGGTACTTGGCTACCGCACTGGACGCACAAGTATTTGATCCACAGGCGCATCTCCGGCTGGGAGCCAGAGAACGGACAGGAAGCTGGGATGAGGCGCTTGCAGCCTTTGAAAGGCAGCGGGAAACCTTCCGGGCGTTGCTTCCTCATTCGGACCATGTCCAGCCCCACAACGGGAAACCCAGGCCCCGATGGATGTTCTGGCGGAAGTAGCTAGATTTCCCCCCGCTCCAAAGCCTCCCGGAACTTCGGATGGGCAATTCTGATAAGAGATTTCCGGCGTTCTTCCAGCGTTCGGCCACGGAGGTCGGCGTACCCAAATTCGGTCACGACGAAATGGGTCAGGTACCGTGGCACTGTTACCGGCGTACCTTCGGGAAAGCGGGTGATGATCCGGCTGGCTTCGCTGTTCCGGCCGGCGGTGGAAGGCATGGCGATGATGCCTTTTCCGCCAGGGGAGAGCGAAGCCCCGGTCAGGAAATCAAACATCCCTCCTACGCTCGAAACCTGCTTTCCACCCAGCGACTCGGCGTTTACCTGACCTGTGAGGTCCACCTGGATGGCAGAATTGACGGCGGTAAACGCAGGGCGCCGTGCCATTTCAGCGGGATTATGGATGATCTCCGACGAGCGGAGAGCAATTTTCGGGTTACGGTGAACGAAATCGTAGAGGTTCCGCGAGCCCATGATTTCGCCGATTTCATGCTGGCCGGGGGTGACCGGATTGAAACGGGCATTGGCCACACCGGAACGGATCAGTTCCACGCTTGAGTCCACGAGGAGTGAGTGCAGGGCGAGATCTTTGTGCCCGTTCAGATAGGTCATCAGGGCTTCCGGAATGGCACCGACGCCTACCTGAAGCGTTGAACCGTTCGCCACCAGTTCAGCCACTTGGCGACCGACAGCCGCTTCGGCTTCGCTGCCAGTGGCCTTGCTGAACTCGTACACGGGGGTACGGATCTCACAGGCTACATCAATATCGGATTTCGTCAGGTAAGCCTCCGGTCCCGGGACCTGAGGACAGTCGGGGTTGATCTGGGCGATGACGAGGGGCGCCCGTTTGCAGAGAGGATAGGGATAGCTGGACGAGACACCAAGTGAATACCGCCCGGCTTCGTCTGGAGAAGAAACCTGAACCAGAACAACATCGACGGGCTGGGCACCACCCGGCGCAAACTCACGCAACATGTCGAAATACCGCATCTGCGTGAAATACGCGCGCGCGGCGGCCTCGAAATCCCTGGCTTTGGGGGAGTAGTGGTAGGTCGTCCA
>CAZSFB010000294.1:0-4347 GCA_964606035.1 uncultured bacterium
ATGGCATGCTTGACGAACATGCCGGCAATCAGCAACCCGAAGCCGAATGGGACCAGAAAACTGCCGGCACTGGCTGCAAGAATCTGTTTCCCCTGTCGGCGGATTTCTGTCAGACCTATCTCGAGCCCGGCGAGCAGGAGAAAAGCGGCAATGGCAATGGTTGTGATTGCCTCAAATGCCGCTGCACCGGTTCCCTGCTGCGGGAAAATAAAACCGGTGGTTTCTGGCATCAGCCGACCGAGGATCGTGGGGCCCAGGACGACTCCGGCAAGCAGTTCACCAAATACCGCTGGTAGCCGGAACCGCTCCGCCCAGCCAGCAAATAGCTTTGCGGCCAGTAGAAGGACACCCAGACCCAAAAACAGCCGGGTGATGTCATTTCCAGCAAAGTGTTCCATAACGGCACTCTGCCTCCGCGCCATGCAGCCAGGTCATCACTGCGAGTAGAATCCAGTGTATGTGGCTTCCCCCAGTATGTGCCCCTTCATCGCATTCTGGACCTCTTCAATTGACGGCAGTTCGGTTTTCACGGGCAACGGGTCAATGTCGAGGGCGTAAAGGGTGAATATATAGGGATGATCGCCAGTTCCGGGAGGCGGCTGGGGGCCTCCCCAGCCGGTGTCGCCATAACTGTTGAGGCCCTGCCGTGCCCCGTTGTCGAGCCGGTTGGTTCGTGACTGTTCCGCTGCCAGCTCCCTTGAACTGCCAGGCAGGTCGAACAGTAGCCAGTGGACCCAGTTTTTCGCCACAGGGTGAGGATCAATGCAGATCATGGCGAACCCCCTCGTTCCAGTCGGGGGATCCCTCCATTCAAAAGCGGGAGACCAGTCCGGCTGACCCCTGGTCCGTGTGCATTTAGGCGGTATACGCCCTTTGTCCATAAATGCACTGCTGGTGAGCCGCATCAACGGAGCCCCACTGACTTTGCAATTTCGGCCGGCTTGGGGAAATCCACGCGCAGCGCACCGATCGAGATCCCGCCAAGACCACGCCCATAGGGACGCGAAGTTGGTTTCGAATGACGTCCCCGCTTGACGACCGGCCTTTTGACTGGCCCCTCGTTGTAGTAGGTCCAGCGGGGCGGCGGATCAGACTCTTTCACATCTTCCCCGCGGGCCACCATCTGATCAATTCGCCAGTCGATTACCGTCTCCGCAACCTTCTTGAACCCTTTCGCGACGATGGATTCTGCCCCGAATGAAGACTCTGCCTCCGCCTTGAGTTGCCGAATACGTTCGTGAACCTCGGGTGACGGCGCGTGATGGGCAATGGAATTGATGAGTGGCATCAGGCTCTGCGCACGTTCCTTCGACATCTCTGCCTGATGCCGCAGGAATTCACTGGGCTGGTTTTTCAGGTTGTTATAGGCGCGAATATTGCTTTCCAGTATCTGTATCACGGGGGGCCCATTTTGGGTGCGGAGTTTTTCATGAGCGATATCAAAGTACTTCTTCATCTCTCCCGCCTCGAAATGTGCAAGCTGGTAGACGTTGTCCTTCCAGAGATGGAAGTCGGTGTAGTTATAGTGATCGAGTAGCCGTCCCTCCTGAACCATTTTTTCAAAAAGCTTGGTTCCTGGACACGGAGTCAGTGGCCCAATCTGGTAGAAGGTCGGCTTGAGGCTCACAAAGTAGTCAATGTCCTTTTCGATGTTCTCGCGGGTATGGAAATCGAAACCGAGAATCGATGATGCAATCACCTCGATGCCGTTCCTCTGGAGTCCGTCGATAACCTCTGGTGGATTTTTGCTGCCCTCGCGCTTGGCGAGGTTCATTTCGTCCTTGTTCTGCTCGCAAAGACTCGACTCGACACCGATCCAGACGGCACCAAGACCGCACTCCCGGAGTTCCTCAGGAGAATAGTTCGATAGAGCGCGGACCGAACCGAAGGAGAACCAGCGTATTCCCCAGGTTTTCCGGTCAGACCGGATCAGCCGCCCCAGTTCGCGGACATAATCCGGATTCAGGAACATGTCCTCGTCGAAGAGGATCACATTCAGATTCTCCGAATTCAGCTTCTTCTGGTAATGCTTCATGTAGTCATATATCTGAGCGGGTTCGGCAATATAGATTTTCTTTTTATGGAAGAAGGCCGAGGTGTTGCAGAAGTCGCACCCAGCGGGGCAGCCAAGGGAAACCAGGAAGGCTGGCAGCCGCAAGTGGGCACTTCTCATGCCGCCCAAGGAGAATCCGCAAGTTGGCATGTGGTACTGGCTGACATTTTTCTCGACTGGGTCGTTCTTGAGCAGGCGACGCATGAATCTTATGCCTTCCTCGCGACACAGGTAATCGGCGTTCTGCCGGATAAATTCCCCGTCATTGTCTTTGTCACCCGGCATCTGCACAAAGAGGGAGGAGACTCCGTAGCCGCCAATGATGATTTTCGACTTGGGTGCTTCCTTCCGGATGGCCTTGATCATGTTGACGACCTTGGGTACGTGTACGCTTTTCAGCTGGATTGCGATATAGTCGTAACCCTTCCGGATCTCGTCAATGAATTCATCCCAGTGAGGCTGCTCGAGAACCGTGCTTGAATTATCAATGTTTTCCGCTAGCAGATAGAGGGCGAAGGCGTGCATGTGGGAGTTCATGTTGAACACGCCATGACCGCGGGCAAGCCGTGATTGCAGAAGATCCATCATGTCCCGGCCCCAGGCCAGGTTGAAGGGTCCATAGGGGTTTGTGAACAGTACCTTTTCCATTGATATTCTCCCTGGAAGGGTGTGCCCTTCCGAATGTCAGATTACAGCGCGAAGTTTTCTGGTCCTGGTATCAGAGTCTTCCTTCTGGGCCATGAACTCACGGATTCTGCCAATAATCACTTGAGGTGTGTCGTCCTGCAGGAAGTGGCTTGCGTCACCGATTCTCAGGGTAGGAGCATGATTCGGCAGCCGCCGCTCAAACTCATCCATGAACCACGGGACAAACACGGGGTCTTTCATGCCCCAGATGATCTGGGTAGGAACCTCCCATCCCCGGATTTCCTCACCTGTCTCCTGCAGCAGTTGCCACGTGGGATGGCTTGGCAGGATAGGCACCTGGCGGACGCTTTCCAGATGGGCCTTCCGGGAGTTCCAGGTGGGGTATGGATCCAGGTAACCGCCCATCACATCGGGAGTCAGCCGCTCCCGGTGGTTGGTTCCGAGCGGGACCATGTATTTGGCGAATCCGTTGAGTCCCTGAACGAACAGCTCTCCAAAAACCGGAAGCTTCAGTGACCAAAGCAGCGGGAAGCCCCACGGGAGCGGGCGCATGCGCAACAGGTCGGCGGGCCGGCGGGGCAGAAATGCTGCGGTGTTCATGACAACCAGTCTCTTGATCCGGTCCTTGTGGCGGGTGGCCCAGCTGAGGCCGATGATCCCTCCCCAGTCCTGCACGACAAGGGTTATATCCCGGAGATCCAGCTTGTTGACGAACGAGTCGAGCCGCATGATATGCGCGCGCATACTGTAGTCTGCCCACTTGGGTTTTTCGGAATACCCGAATCCCAGATGATCGGGGGCAATGCAGCGGAAACTGTTCCTGAGGCCATTGATGAAGTGCCGGTACAGATAGGACCACGTTGGATTGCCGTGGACCATCAGGATGGTCTCACCCGTTCCCTCATCGACGTAATGAATTCTGTGGGCGTCCAGTTCGACGAATTTCGAGCTGAAGCCATAATCGGGGTAGATGGTCATCTATTTCTCCTCTTTTATCGGACCACTGCGATTGGCAGGGAACCAGGTGATACGGGGGCGCTCCCGGCTGACCGCCCGGTTGGTGGGTGTCTTGGGATAGCCGAGAGCGATGGAAGTGATGATCTTGTAGGGCCACTGAATACCAAGTTTGCGTTTCAGTGAAGGGATGAAATCCACCGACTTGATGAATCCGACATAGCAGGTTCCAAGCCCCAGGCTTTCTGCAGCCAACACCATGTTGTGGGCAGAAAGGGCGCAGTCGAGCATGGGATCTCCGATCCCCCGCATGTCGCCGAGCACGATAATCAGGGCTGGGGCGTTGAGGAACGTGTCCCATCTTTCATTGTTGGCGACGGTGTCACTGCCATAGATGACACGCTGGTCGAAATAGTGTGGGACAATCCGGCTGAGCAAGTTGATCGCCAGTGATCTGAGTGGCTCGGGCCGCCCGTTCTTCCTCATGTAAAGGCCGGGAAGTGGCTGCAGTGCCTTCTTGCACTCTGCTCCAATCCGGTCGAGCAGGTCACGGTCGGTGATGGCTATGAAACTCCAGGGCTGGCAATTCCCTCCGGAAGGAGCATAACGGCCAGCTTCCATGATCCGGTACAGGAGGTCTTCCGGAACAGGTTTCCTGGAATAGAGCCGGGTGCTACGGCGCCTGAAAATTG
>CAZSFB010000295.1:0-4324 GCA_964606035.1 uncultured bacterium
GGATCCAACAGGCGCTATTCGTGTCGGCCACTCCCGGCGACTATGAGCTTGAGAAATCCGGGGGCATTGTTGTCGAGCAGATCGTCAGGCCAACCGGGCTTGTGGATCCCCAAGTGGAAATCCGGCCGGCCGCAAGCCAGGTGGAGGATTTGCTTGGGGAAATCCGCAAGGTGGTGACGGCGGGTTTCCGGGTTTTTGTCACAACCCTGACGAAGCGGATGGCAGAGAACCTTTCGGAATATTATGCGGAGGCTGGCTTGAAGGTTAAATACCTGCACTCCGATATTGATTCCATTGAAAGGGTCCAGATTCTCCGGGAGCTCCGGCTTGGTAATTTCGACGTGCTCGTCGGAATCAATCTCCTTCGCGAGGGCCTTGATGTCCCTGAAGTGGCGCTTGTGGCGATCCTTGATGCGGACAAAGAGGGTTTTCTGCGGGGCCGCACGGCACTGATCCAGACTTTCGGCCGTGCTGCTCGGAACGTTGAAGGCCGGGTCATTATGTATGCGGATACTGTAACTCGCTCCATGGAACAGGCGCTTGAGGAGACGAATCGCCGCCGGAAGATTCAGGTTGAATACAACAAGCAGCATGGCATCACGCCAGCAACCGTGGTGAAAGCTGTTCGCGACGGGCTGTCTCCGTCCGATGGTGGAGCTGCATACGAAATAAAGGCCCGCCGGGAACTTATGGCTGCCGAAGCCACCGCCGATTACGTACCGGTTGCGAGGATCCCGCAACTCACGGCGAAGCTGGAGAAGGAGATGCGGGAAGCGGCCAAGGCCCTGGATTTCGAGAAGGCCGCGGCTATCCGGGACAAGATACACGAATTGAACCAGGTCTCTCTCGGATTGCGGGATGAAGAACTGGTGAATGTAGCAGTTGCCAGTCAGGCCCGGCAGGCGAAGCGGGCCAAAGCTTATCCTTCTCTCGCCACAAATGCCGCCAAGAAGAAGCTCGCTGCCCGGCGACGCCAGCGGGCCAAGTAAAGCGGTGCGGTTCCTGGGTGTTGACCTGGCATGGAAGGATGGAAACCCGTCCGGGCTGGCACTGCTTGGCGGGCAGAAGTTCCCCCTGCATCTGAGGGAGGTCCCGCATACTGCCAGTTCTCACGCGGATGTGCGTGCGTGGATTGCCCGTCATGTCCGTTTCCATCGTGCGGCCGTCGGTGTGGATGCACCACTTCTGGGGCTGGGTGATCCGCCGGTACGCAGGGAATGTGATGATGCCGTGTCGAGATCCTTTGGTAGATACCACGCATCGACACACAGTCCGTCGCGGTTTCCCCACCTCGCAAAGTTCACCGGACAACTGATCCGTGATTTCGAATTGGACTGCTTCGCACCTTCATGGAAACCGCTGGCAGGGCGACCTGCCATCCGGGAGGTTTATCCGAATGCCCTTCAGGTAATGTTGTTCCGCCTGAACCGGAAGACTGGATTGAAGATTCTCAAATACAAGCAAGGCCGGTTCTCTTCGAAAGAGTTGTGGGTAAAGAAGGGCTTACGCCCTTTTATTGATGCCCTCATGGATGTCATTGCAGACCGGTGGGTGGTAGCCAGCGGCAAGGAGTGGACCGGACTCTTGGCCCGGCGGCCCTCTCCGGCGATGCCGGTTTCTGCGATAAAAGAAATTGAAGATAGCTGGGATGCTCTTCTCTGCTCCCTGGCTGTGGCCCTTGAATTCAATGCCATTGGAACGATGCGCCCTTATCCAGATCATCCCCATGACTGGCGGCGTGGCTATATTTTAGCGCCGGATATTTAACGCTAGGAGCAGTCCCCCCGGGTGGGAGGGGGCGGAAAACGGCGGTCATCTCATTTGGCGGAGGGTACGGGACGAAGTACAAGCCCGGTTGCAGCGATGCGACAGAGTTACCTAGCCATTGCAGGCCACCGCACTGACTGCTGTACCGGCGTTCATTGCCAGAGGCTCAGGCGGGTTCCAGATAACCGGTGATCAGGCGAACAATCTGAACCGTGATCTCTTCTGACGGAATGCCGGGGTCGGGAGTCGTCGCGAGCCGGATGAGAAAACCGAAGACCGCGTTGGTAAGGATATACATTTTCAGTTTGAACCGCCCGCTCTGGAAATCTCTCGGACTGATCCAGGCGACTTCACTCGCCAACCGACTCACCTGTTCTTCGAGCTGCTGAAGCATGGGAAGGTCCAGCACGCCCGGCATGTGGGCGATCAGGACTCCCAGCGTCGTCCGGCTTTCCGATAAGTGCCGGACTGCCACACCGATCAGCGCCTCAAGCGCCGCTTCCGGCGAGCTTCCTCGCAGCGCGGGAACGACGGCGATAACCTCCTCCATGATCCTGCGCATCTCCGATTCGAGCAGCGCCCTGAACACTGCCTCCCGGTCAGGAAAATATTCGTATAACGACCCCACTGGAATCCCGGCCGCCCGGGCGATCCGGGTCGTGGTCGACTTCTCGTACCCGTGCCGGGCTAGCGTTCTTGTTCCCGCGCGAAGTATACGCGCGCGCCGTTCGCGCGAACGGCCCTGTACCGGGGTAAGCCTGGAACTAGTCTTCGTGGGCACCTGATAATTCCGTTGACAGCCGACTCCCGGCTGATTAGCTTCCTGAAACAAAGTCGAATATTATTCGGCTTTTGTCAAGAGGATGGGACATGACACAGAACCTCAAGAACTGCTTCAGCCACGACTACGTGAACGGTCTTAAAGCCGCGGCCTACTGGAGTACGCACCCGGCCAGCGAGAAAGGCGTCAGCCGCGCTTTCGAGGCGGTGTTCAGCCTCGCCGGGCCGCTCGTGAAGAAAGAGTTCGACGTATTTGCCGCCGATCCGGCTGGACGGCGCATGCTCGACGAGCGTCCTATTCTCCTGAATCTGCTTGCGGACACGAAGAAACTGGCGGCGATGCCCGAGGGCAGCTTCGGCCGCGCGTATCATGACTTCATGTCACGCATGAACGTATCGGATGCGAAATCGTTCGCCGAGCTTGCCCGGGTGGATGACATCTGCGAACGGCTGGGTTGGAGCGAAGAGATCGCCTGGTTTATCGAACGCCAGAGCAACAGCCACGACCTTTTTCACGTCCTCTCCGGTTACGGAAGCGATCTCGCCGGCGAAGGCGCGGTTATCAATTTCACCTACGGCCAATTCCCGATGCCGGTGCTGTGGCCGGTGTTAGGCACGCTGGCAGCACTACGACCTAGGATCGGATGGCGGCGCTGGCATCGATATCTTCACGAAGCGTATCTGCGTGGCGCCCGGGCCAGGCCCCTCGTCTGCGTGGACTATGAACGCGATTTCCCGCTCCCGCTCGATGAGGTGCGCCGCAAATATGGTATTGCCTCCATCGCCGAGGCTCACCCCCGCGAAGGCCTTCTCGTTGACTTTATGGGGCGGTCGAAATCGGAAGGGCTGACCCCGATGGGTAGCTGATCGTTCCCTAACGGTCCGTGCCCGCACGGGATTTAGTGAATTTGTGGGGGATTGCCGGAGAAAATTTGGCGGGCCGTCGGTGACGGCCTTCGAACCCTGTATCTGGATCATCAGGGTGAAATCAATGAAACCGACGCGCTCATCCGAGAGTTTCTTGTGACCGCTGGCGATGCAGCCTGATTTGTCATTTCCATTAGTTAGCTGAAGCGCAGCCGCTCAACCCTTTGCTCAACAGTGTCCCGAAAAAGGATACAGTTGTGTCCGAGGGCGTTCGGCTTGATAGAACTCAGGGGTCCAAGGGGTATAAAATTCAAAAAGTCCCCACTAACGATAGAAGTGCCGAAGTATTACGGTATTGAGCCGAGGCTGTCGCTGAACTAAAATTCCAACGGCGTGGACGGCTGGGTGGGTCTCGAACCCGCTCCGCTTCAGGCGATGCGGCTTGTCGAATGGGGGTTCCAGTCGGGCAGAGCCGCGCCTGCGGACGGCATCCGGGAGCAGGTGCAGGACTGGCAGGGGCGGACATTTGAGCCGCAGGATCTGAACCGGCTCAGCTACGTGCTCAACAACCCGCTGAACCGGGTGGATGTGGACGGGTACGGATTCTGGAAGTGGGTGAAGAAGTTCGTTCTGAAAGTGTTATCCAGCGTGATCAGCATCGTCATGCAGGCACTCTTCATGGCAATTCTCCCCATTCCCTTGCCCGGCTTTGGGCTGTCGGATGCGTTCTGGGATACACTTGGGCAGATGGCGGCAAACCCATTTGTGATCGGTGCAGACGCGGCAACCTACGCATCGACCCAGCGGCAGGGGGGCGTGGGGTTCCACGGATATCTGACCGGGGCCCGAACGACACTATTCGGACTGACGGCTGGCGTTGCCGCGATTGCAGTCGGTGCGATGCAGGGGA
>CAZSFB010000296.1:0-4322 GCA_964606035.1 uncultured bacterium
CTTAACTGAACTATCGGGGGGTTCCAGAATATCAAGTTCCTGGGCATGGAGACCTGTGATCCGGAAAAATGAAACCGCCAACGAGAAAAGAATCAGTGGAACCCGGATTTTTGCGGAAGTTCTGGGTCTGAGATGCACGGAACGAAACTACTGGCCACAGGATATTCGGGTCAATCTCAGATTTTTCCGAATTCCATGAGATGCGGGCGTGACCCTTTTAAGCTGATCAGGAGAGAGAAAAACTGTAAATGGCGATATGGGATCACTTGTCCTTAACATACTAATACCTTTAATATTCACGAAGTTACGGGAGTTCTGGGGGATCTGCTATTTCCAGCGACATGAACAGCCGCTGTGCTTGCGTGTACCTTGTCATTGCCTGCATTGTGGGGTGGGCTTCGTTTGCTCCGGGTAGACTGCATGCCCAGGAAGCACCAACTCCGGCCGCCGACCGGGTCAAAGTCCAGCTCACCCGGCAGGCCATCAGGGAAAAGGCCCGTGTACTGATTGATACGGGACAACCGGACACGGCAATCCGCCACCTGAATGCGGTTCTGGCGAAATTCCCGAACGATGAGGAAGCCTTTTACCTCATAGGCCGTGCCCACGAAGCCCGGGGGGAAATACCGCTGGCACTGGCAAACTACGAAAAGGCCAAAACAGTACGTGATGCCTATTCGGCCATGGCACGTGTGCTTCGGGAGACGGTCAAGGACCCTATTGCCGCGGAAAAAGCTGTTGACGAGGGACTGACCCGTTTCCCGGATTATGTGCCGTTGCTTAACGAGAAGGTCGTTCTGCTGATCAGCCGCGGGGTCAATGACAAGGCTGAGCCCATTGCACGCCGGATTCTTACCATGCCCACGGGTGATACGGTACCCAATCGCTTTTATCTTGGACAATCGCTGTTCGGGCAAAGAAAATTTGATGAAGCCGAGGGCTATTTCCGTCCCATCGCCGAGCAAACTGAACGGAAGCGGTATGCCGCTGCAGCAAGGGAATATCTGGAAGCCATCGAGTTTGAAAAAAGCCAGATAGAGCTTGGCAAGAAACCTCCCCAGCAGGGTGGCGGGGCCCCCTCGAAGCCCTATTCGTTCCGGATTCGGCTTCGCGGGGAATACGATTCAAATGTCGCGCTCTACCCCGATGGCGAAAAGGTAAATATTGGTGGGTCCCAAAAGGACCCGGACGATTACCGCCTTGTCGCTGAGCTGGGCGGCTCGGTGAAGTTCGCTGAAGGAGATGGCCGGGCGTTTGGCATCTCGGGCAACGTATATAATGGCACGTTGTTCCGGCTGACCGAATTTCAGGCGATGGCGCTTGGTGGCGGATTTTTCGCCCAGTTCAATGGCGGACGTGGCGTAGGCGAGTGGTTGCTTCGCAGTTCGCTGGATACTTCCTTTACGTTTTTTGGCAAGTACGGTTCCGATCCGGACGGACCTGCCGCCAAACAGTTCCGGGAATTTGGGCTGTTTTCCCAGACCTATGGCCTGAATACCCAGGGTCTCTACCGCATGACTGAGCAGTGGATGCTGAATGGTTATCTGGCCGGTTCGTATACGCGGTTCGCTTCGGACTCGACTGCCCGGACCGGGTTTTCTTTTGGACTGGGAGGCGGGCCTTCTTATGAAACTTCTGCGGGTATAGGAGGCCTTCGCGTGGGAGTGGGGACCTTATTCAAATACCGCAGCACCAAGTCGGACGACTATACTATGTTTAGTGCCGGGGCAGGGTTGAGTCTGCTGTACCGACTGGTGAAAGGGGTTGACCTCCTGGGGGGTACCGTCTTTGACCATCGGAATCACTTCGCTTCGAGTGTTGGCGACGCAGCCGGCGGCAACTACAGCGTCAAACGGAAAGATAACAACCTGATTTTCTACACGGGGACCGAGTGGCTGGTAGTGGATCGGCAGGACTTCAAAGGATCACTTAACTTGACCTATACCGGCGAGCGCAATTTCTCGAACAACAAGGTGTCACCTAACCTGAAATACACTAAGCACCTGATTTCACTAGGTTTTGGGGTTCAGTTGTAGTTCTCGCACATCGTGATACCTATCACGGATATTAACGGCCGGATTTGCTAGTGTTTTCAACAGGTTTGAATCCGAAAGAGGACCAGGACGTCTGCCCATGATGGACTTTCAATTTGTCAGGAGACCATTTTCTGCCGTTGTGGTTGTTCTGGCGGCAATCGCCTTTGTCGTAATTCCTGAGAATGCCCATGCCATCTTGGCTGGCAGGGTCAGTTCGCTCCAAGGCGATGTGACGGTAACGCGTCTGGGCGAACTCAATCCGCGCCCTGTTTCCCGGATGATGGAAATTCACGTTAACGACCAGATTACGACAGGATCTGACGGGCGGGTCCGCATCCTGTTTACCGATGATAGTGTGGTGAGCCTAGCAGAGAACTCCAAGCTGCGTGTCAGCAAGCAGGTGTACAATCCGGCTGCCCGTCAGCGCGAATCTGTGATTGACCTGTTCCGGGGAAAAGTCCGCTCAGTCGTTTCCCGCTACCTGAATACACAGATCAACCGTTTTGAAGTCCGTACGCCCAATGCCGTCGCAGGTGTGCGCGGTTCTGTGCAGGTTACCGAGTACGATCCTGCGACAAATACGACGACGATGACAATGACCTCAGGCACTGGCTATCTGCAGGGTCACAACGGTGAAAACTTTACCATTGTTGATGCCGGGAACCAGGGCACTGGCGGCGGGCAGTCGGGGTTCCAGACATCGCAACTTGATCAGAACCAGATGAACAATCTCGATTCAGGATTCGAGACCGAGCAGGGAGATGATTCGGCCCCCCCCCCAACTGGAGACACCACGACGACTGGCAGTAGTGATTCGGGTGACCAGTCTTCAGATTCAACGGGCGAGACTCAATCCGGTGATTCAGGTGGCAGTGCAGGGACCGGTGGAGATGCATCTGATTCAGGGGATAGCGGTCCCAAAACGGCGGAAGTAGTTAGCAGTGATACCGATCAACAGTCGCAATCCGGGGAGCAGCAACCAGGATCAGATTCATCTTCGGGTGGCGGACAACCAGTGGCGGACAACTCAACATCCGATCCTGGTTCATCCCTGAGTGAGGGAGACCTGGGCGGAGTGACCGCCCCTGTGGTGGTGCCGATTCCGCTTGAACCCCCTCCTGCATTTTCGACGGTTCGTGCGGTCATCACCCTGCCCAATTGACGGTTAGAGTAGCCCCTGAAAGTGAAAGGCCATTCCGATGCGGCCTTATGTTTCCGTTGTCATCTCTTGACTCCCGGATCGATTTCTTGGATTAAAGACGCTCCTGTCCATCGTCAGCAGTGGACGGTAATATCTACTTAGGAGCGATTCCCTTTCATGCATAAGCCTGCGGATATTGAACTCTGGAAGAAACTGGCCGCAAAGGAACTGAAAGACGTCCCTTTGTCGGAACTGGAGCGGGAGACGCCAGAAGGTATCCGCATTAAGCCGCTTTATACGGCGGAAGACCTGGAAGATCTGGAATACACGAATGCTATTCCTGGTGCATTTCCCTTTATCCGCGGTCCAAGAGCCACCATGTATTCCTATCGGCCCTGGACTATCCGCCAATATGCAGGTTTTTCAACAGCCGAAGAATCGAATGCCTTCTACCGGCGCAATCTTGCGGCAGGCCAGATGGGGCTGTCGGTCGCATTCGATCTGGCAACCCACCGGGGATATGACTCAGACCACCCAAGAGTGTCAGGGGATGTCGGCAAGGCGGGGGTGGCGATCGATTCCGTCGAAGATTCCAAGATTCTTTTTGACGGTATCCCACTGGACAAGATGTCTGTGTCAATGACGATGAATGGCGCAGTTCTGCCGATCCTCGCGAACTACGTGGTTGCAGCGGAAGAACAGGGAGTCAGCCAGGAGAAACTCTCCGGGACCATCCAGAACGATATTCTCAAGGAGTTCATGGTCCGCAATACCTATATCTATCCCCCGGCGCCATCCATGCGGATTATTGCGGACATAATAGATTACACGTCAAAGCACATGCCCAAGTTCAACTCCATTTCGATTTCGGGCTACCACATGCAGGAGGCCGGTGCGACGGCAGTCCAGGAACTGGCATTCACCATCGCCGACGGACTGGAATATGTCCGCGCGGCGAAATCGAAGGGCCTGAACGTTGATGATTTTGCCGGCCGGCTGTCATTCTTCTTTGGCATAGGCATGAACTTCTTCATGGAAATTGCCAAACTGCGGGCGGCCCGTCTGCTTTGGGCAAAACTGATGAAAAAGCATTTCGACCCGAAGAAAGACAGTTCGCTCATGCTGCGAACCCACTGTCAGACTTC
>CAZSFB010000297.1:0-4317 GCA_964606035.1 uncultured bacterium
CCACGACGAGTCGGGGTCGATGGAGAAGAAGAAGCGTGAGGGCTATTTCTGATGTCCCACCAGTCTGAACTGATCGAAAAGGACATCGAGGCCTATCTTGCCCAGCACGAACGCAAGGAGCTTCTGCGTTTTCTCACCTGCGGATCGGTAGACGACGGAAAGAGTACACTCATCGGGCGTCTTCTTCACGACTCGAAGATGATCTACGAGGATCAGCTTCAGGCGATCCACAAGGACTCGAAATCGGTCGGCAATGCAGGCGGCGAACTGGATCTTTCGCTGCTCGTGGACGGATTGAAGGCTGAGCGCGAGCAGGGCATCACGATTGATGTCGCTTACCGGTATTTCTCCACGGCGAAGCGCAAGTTCATCATTGCGGATACTCCCGGCCACGAACAGTACACACGTAACATGGTGACGGGCGCCTCCACCTGTGATCTCGCCATCATCCTGATCGACGCGCGCAACGGGATCGCCGTCCAGACACTGCGCCACAGTTTCATTGCCGCGCTGCTCGGCATCCGGCATGTGGCCGTTGCCATCAACAAGATGGATGCCGTGGGCTACTCCCGTGACACCTTCGAGAAAATCCGCTCCGACTATCAGGCATTCTCGGCCAAACTCGGCATGAAGGATGTGGTGTTCTTCCCGATTTCCGCCCTGAAGGGCGACAACGTGGTGGAACGCGGGTCCAATACTCCCTGGTATAGCGGTCCGGTACTGATGGAATATCTGGAGACGGTTCCGGTGTCCGGTGACCAGAACTTTAGCGATTTCCGGTTTCCCGTACAGTACGTGATCAGGCCCAATCTGGATTTTCGCGGGTTCGCCGGCACCATTGCCTCCGGAGTGGTGAAACCGGATGACGAGGTGATGGCGCTTCCCTCGCGCAAGACCTCCCGGGTGAAGTCCATCGTCACTTTTGAAGGCAATCTTGACGAGGCATTCGTTCCGCAGGCGCCGGTCATTACGCTCACTTCCGAGATTGATGTGAGCCGCGGTGACATGCTTGTTCACCCGGACAGCCAGCCACAGGTGGGTAACGAGGTTGATGCGATGATCGTCTGGATGGCCGAGGAACCCATGCTCCCCGGCCGTCAGTATTACGCCAAACACACGACGCGGTTCTGCAATGCCATCGTTAGTACGCTTCACTACCGTGTGGACGTGAATACCCTGGAGCGGGGACAGTGCCCATCGCTTGGCCTGAATGAGATCGGCCGCTGCGGGGTGACTTTCAGCGAGCCGGTTGCCTGGGACCCCTATGCGAAAAACCGGACTACCGGGGCCTTCATCATTATCGACCGTCTGACGAACGTAACCGTCGGGGCGGGTATGATCCTGGACCCGGAGGTGGGCGATCCCTACTCAAAGGGTGTCAGACTTGAACGGGGCGCGGGCAGTGCCCGGGGTGGAATCGTCAGGGTTTCTCCGGAGGAGCGCTCTGCACGGTTCGGGCAGAAACCGGTCACGGTGCTGCTCACCGGGTACGTGGGTTCCGGCCGGAAAGTACTCGCAACGGCGCTTGAGCGGCGGCTGTTCGACATGGGGCGCGCGGTGGTCGCACTGGACGGCGACGGGGATTTCACCGATCTGGAGAAATCGCTTGAGACCGCCGCCCGGACCGCGGAGGCACTGAACCGTGCCGGGCTCATCGTGCTGCTAACTGCCGTGGCTCCGACCCGCGCCGGGCGCGGGTTGGTCCGCCGGATCACGGGCGGCAACTGTCTGGAGGTGTTCGTGTCGGCTCCGCTCGATGTCTGCCGTGACCGCGACCAGCAGGGACTTTATGTGAAGGCCCAGGTGGGTGACCTGAAGAAGTTCCCCGGTGTGAGCGCCGATTATGAAGCTCCCGAAAGTCCGGACCTCACAATTGCGACCTACGAGCAGCCGGTCGAGAAGTCTGTCGATGCACTCCTGAAGCTGCTCCGCGAGCGGAAACTGCTGGAGGCTTATCCGGTCCCCCCCGCCGGTGGGTTTGAGATCTGACCTGCGGTAAACGCATCATTGCGGATTAGATATTTCTCTTTCTAAAGGGCGCGTTTTCTCGGTGTTTAACCAGGTCCGTGCGGTGTTCTTGCTCGGGATTCCGGCGCTGATATTTATATTGTTGACGAAGAGTCCTACATGATCCTGGACCCTGACGATGGGACAGTGATCGAGGCGCTCGGAAGCATTGAATTCGCCCTGTCAGGTTCCTACGGCGTTGGTGACATGACTTTTATCGGTGATCAGCTCGCAGGCATTGAGGTCGATGACTCCGGTGTGGATGATGATGATTACCCCTCTGCGCTTGTCACCATCAATGCTGAAACGGGCGTCAATACACTGGTTGCAGAACTGCCCAGTTCAATCAGTGCCCTTGTGTACGTGCCCTGATACAGGGATCGTTCTCGCTGGCAGGCCCTCCGGATGGAGGGCCTGCCTGTTTGGTGAAGGCGGATTGCTGTGCCAGCAGTGGCACCCGGCAGGGCAGTGCATAATCGGGGCAGGCCGTACAGTATCTGTTCACATGAAGCATACGGATAGTTCCCTGATTGGCCGCAAGGCTCTTTACCTCCGCAGTCTCCGGATATGGATCATCATCATCGCAGTTGAGGTTGTTCATGGATTCCTCCGCTCGGTTCTCATTGTGCCGGAACTTGGTGATTTCACGTCCCGGCAACTGGGTGTGCTTTCCGGGTCACTTATCAATTTTCTCATTACGCTTCTGCTGATCCACCGGCTGAATGCATTTACCCCGCGCCAGTATCTGGAGGTTGGCGTATTCTGGGTGGTTCTGACGATACTGTTTGAGGTGTCTCTCGGCCTGATCACGGGATTGTCACTGGACCGGATCGCCGAGGATTACCGGATCTGGTCCCGAGGGTTGATGCCGCTCGGCCTGCTCGCCCTCGCGTTGTCACCGCTGGCTGCCGCGAAGATGCGTGGCCTTGGGGGCGTCTGAGCCGGTACCGCCGTAACTAGCGGGTTCGTTGTGGATCCGGTGCGCTATTCAGCAACAGCCACCGTTCAAGATCCCTCATGGTTGATAGAAATATCATGCCCCTGGCCGGCGGTTTCGGGTGCGGCAGGCCGGACAGGACGACGATTCCGGTCTGCCTGCCCACGGCCGCCCGAAGTTTTTCGAGATATTCCACGCAATTTTCGGCGGGGGGCGGATCTCCTGTGACTACTATTGCCGTGGCGTTCATCTGTGCCGCGGCCCGACCGAGTTCCCTGGGACTTGAGATGGTTCCTGCCTGGAACGTTATCCAGCCCGAGAGGCTTCCGGTCAACGCAACGATCGTGGAGATAAGACCATCCCCGGCTCCTGCCGCAGTGGAGGTAATGAGCAGTGGTGCGTTCCGGACTCGTGGTGGACAGGTCATCCGCATGAGGCAAATGGCGAGCGAACGGATCTCGCTTTCTGCCAGCTCCATCTGAAGGCTGTCGATGCTCCCCGCCAGGTGTGCGTCACGGATATCCCGGGCGAGCGGTGCGAGAATGTCGACCGCGAGTTCCCTGGCTGGAGCGAGCATGGCGATCCGGGAAAGGAGCACTCTCGCGGTTTCCAGGTCGTGACGGGCCACCAGCTCCATGAACTGCTTCCGGGGTGAGCTGCCGGAAACCATTGAAAGACCGGCTGCATCCGGTGCAGAAACGCTTTGATCAGACAGCCGGTCCAGTTCCCGGGTATCCATCCTGGCGAGCAGGCTGATTGGGTGGCCGATAGCAACCAGTTCACGGATACGCCTGAGAAAACTCACATCGGCTTCCGAGTAAAGCCGGTCACCAGCACCGGTTCTCTGGGGACGGACAAGGCGGTAGCGCCGTTCCCAGTTCCGGAGCGCGTGCGTGGAAATGCCAGTCAGATGGGCAACCACACTGATGCGGTATTTCGGTGTTTGGTCCTGGCTGTTCACTGCGCGGAAAAGACTCAAGTGGGCTGGCGTTATTGGCAATATCCCCCGTATCGGGCGCTGGAAGTATCAGTACCAGTGCCGCGGGAGAACGATGCCGGCTCAGTTCCGCATTAATTGTACCCCCGCAGAAATTTTCGGCTGCCGGATTTCTCCTGAATTCGGATTGACTAATCTAAAACTAAAAATTATGAGTCATCTTGACGCAATAATTTGCCGCAAAATGAAATCGAGCGCCCTGTGCTTGAGGGACGAATATCTGACCAGGAATCTGGAGCGATGCAGTGCTACGAGACGCCAATCAGATTTCGAAGATCAGGCTGCCGGTACTGAAATATGATTTTTGTCAGGTTTGTATTTAAAGCTAGACAAAGATTGTTGCATTGGTCTGAATGGGTTTCACTGACATGTGAAG
>CAZSFB010000298.1:0-4310 GCA_964606035.1 uncultured bacterium
GAGGTGCGAGATAACCCAGTTCCCGGTCGCCGCTCAGCCGATTCTGGTTCTGGGGTCTCAGGGATGACTTGCATCCCATGGCGGCACTCCGGCTGCTAAACAGGATGGTTATCCTCAAGCGGACATTCCCGGCCTGAAAACCCGGCAGTGATCAGCAAGCGAGAAATTGCCGGTAACCAGCCTATCGAGGTCCTATCTCACCAGATGCCAGCTTCTTGTACAGGGCTGCGTCAATCGGTACATATTTTTCGCCGTCCAGATAGTAGAGTGGATCCTTCACCTTGGAGGGGTCATACCCTTCATCCCGGTAGTCCACCTTCTGATGCTTGAACGTACTGGTGATCCGCATGTCCTTCTGGAGCCGGATAAAGTAAGGGCGCTGATAGTTGGCCAGTTTGTCGTTCACGAATTTCGCGAATGCATCAAGGTTGAACTCGTCTGAGATATTCAGGCTAGCCATTCCGGCACGGCCCTCTGCACCTTCCACCTTGACACCGTAGACGTTGGACTCAAGGACGCCACGGGCTGCATTCAATATCTCGGCCACCTCGTTGGTAGAGACATTTTCGCCTTTCCACCGGAATGTATCTCCCACGCGGTCTGCGAATGACACCCATCCATCTTCGTGAAGCTCTACGAGATCGCCATTATTGAAATACTGATCGCCCTTTTTCAGGACATCACGCAGGATCTTCTTATTCGTGGCATCCTTGTCCACATAGCCGTCAAATTTCATGACCGCATTGATGGCACCTACAAACAGTCCCTTGTTGCCCGGACCTACCGGATCGCAAAGCCCCTTCGCATTGCGGATCACTTCACCCGTAGCCTGATCGCATTTCAGGACAAGCTGGCCGGGCCGCATACGGCCAATCATGCCGGGCCGCCCTTCAAAATTGACAAGGGGGGCATTGCCTTCCGTGGCTCCGTAAAACTCCCGGATCAGGGGCACACCGAATCTCGTCTGGAATTTTTCCCATATGTCGGGGCGCAGGCCATTGCCGATGGCAAGCCTCAGGCGGTGATTGCGTTCATTTTCCTGTGGCGGTGTATTCAGTAGATAGCGGCAGAGCTCACCGATATAAATGAAAATGGTGGCGTCAAAGTCCCGCACATCCTTCCAGAAGTTTGAGGCTGAAAACTTGCGACGGAGTGCGAGGGTCGCTCCGGTAGTGAGCGAGGCCCCCCAACCGGCGAACATTCCGGTTGAATGATACAGTGGCAAAGTCATGTAGATGACGTCTGCAGGGGTCCCTTCGCCCATTCCACGGCCGAAAAGAGTACTCGCGACCAGCCAGCGCTGATTCGTGATAATCGCAGCCTTGGGAAGTCCTGTTGTTCCGGAAGTGTAAATATAGCACATGGCTTCGGATGTATCCGGACGGTGAAGCAGGTAGGGACGGCTGCGGGAACAGCCTTCTATTTCCGTGTTGATGACACGGAGGCCATCGAAAGAGGTCTTGTCTGGGGCATCATCTTTCTGGATCCAGAGATTGCGGTCCTTGCCAATCCCTTCCAGGTCGGGGAGGACGTCAAGAATAGCCTTCAGGTGCTCGCTGCCGGCAAAGACTGCTTTGGGCTTCCCAACGTTGATTGCATGGGTCAGCGCCTTTCCAGTCAGATTGTGATTGATTAGTGCGCCGATAGCCCGGATCTTGTTCAGTCCGGTGAGGATAAACAAAAATTCGGGGCGGTTGTCCATGACAAGTGCCACAGCATCCCCGCGCCCAATGCCCTGCTTGGTGAAAAAGTCGGCGTACTGATTGGCAATCTCGTTGACCTCGCGCCAGGTATAACGCCGCTGTTCGTAAGCCACTGCCAGATGATGAGGGATTGATTTTGCATGGCCTTCCACGAGGCGGGCTGAATTCCAGTGGCCCTGCGGCAGAAGCTGAGGCAGCCGGGCAATCACCCGGAAATTACCTTTCATGTCGGTAGCCGTCGTACGCAGGCGGTCAATGAGTCCCATATCACCCGTTCCTTCCGAAGTTCTGGTTATAAGTTTCCCGTCGGCCGTAAATCCGCTCCGGTGCGAAGCCGCCAGGTTTGCCATTACGGCCCATAATCGCGGGTGCGTCAAGGCAGAAGGTGCCTTTGTTCCTATACCAGTCCATACTTCGGTCATGTATGGCCCATAAAGATGAATTACAGGGAAACTGGCGGATCGCCCCCACGGCCCATTTTACCGCTCAAGCTTGGGTGCAGGAAGGATACGATTGCGCCGGGTATTTTGATACTATGGAGGGGCGCCTTCTTTTTAACTCTGCAAAACTGCTTATGCCATTTGCTGGACTGCTTGGTACGGGAGTCCGGCATCATCTCGACTACCTGCGGATCCGTCATGCGGTGTATGAGGAAAGATTGCGTCAGCTGGATCCCGAGATTGTGGTGGAAATCGGCGCGGGTCTGTCACCGAGGGGGCTTTCCTTCAGCCGGAAAAATCCCGGGATGACGTATGTCGAGGGGGATCTGTCCCACATGGTAGCTGCCAAACGCCGTGCGCTCCGCAAGGTGAACCTGCCTCCGAACTACCACATTGGAACACTTGATCTGCTCGGCAGCGGATTCGTCTCTGGAATACCAGTGCCCATAGTCTCGGGCAGCCGCGTAGTCGCAATTACTGAAGGTGTGACCGACTACCTGAACATGGCCGAAAAGCGGCAGGCCTGGAGCAATATCGCTGGAATGCTTCGCCAGTCGGGTGAAGGACATTATCTGTTTGAAGTTTATGCTCGCGAACTTTTTACTGCATACGCAGGAACGGCCCGGGTTGTTACAGCCTTGCTCGGCACGTTCGTTGGTGCGGATTTTGATGGCCGATTGTTTGATACGATTGAAGATGCACGGGCGATGGCAAAGTCATGTGGCTTTGCATCCGTAGATGTGCTTGAGCTTGAGGCGTTGAACCGGACGTCTCATCATCCACCGATGGAGAACTGTCCATTCAGATTGCTGGAAGCCTGCACTTCGCCATGAACTGGTGCCATGCCAAGTCGAAACTGGTTGAGGGCAACGAAGCCGGGCTTCAGGCAGCGTACTGTTTCCGCCACTCTGCGAGCAGATGTGCGTTATTCTGCTGCCAGGGATGAAATCCTGGCCGGAAGTAATCAAGCCAGTCCCCGAATACATTGGTGAACAAGCCTGGTTTGAAAAACCCCCATTTGAGCAAACTGGTCAGCGTTTTCCAGCGAAAAAGCATCCCGTCACGCCACAACATCAAGGCAGTAACCAGCATTCCGGCTGACAGGATTCCCAAGGTTGCGAGCACCATGAATACCACCCTGCGGATATATCCACCACCCATTGCCCGGTAGACGTCAAAGGCGACAGCCTTGTGCTCCGTCTCTTCGGCAGCATGCCAGAGCCACAGCTTGGCGTGGGAAGGTTCCATTTTGCTCGAATAAGCCGGATTTTTCAGGAACTCATCCGCAAGGATGGCTGTGAAATGCTCCAAAGCGGTTGTTACAGCAAGCTTGTCAAGTGGCGAGGCAAACCGGGAGATTGGACCGTTCAGGAGAAAATCCGCAACTTTTTCGTACTGCTTCTGGTGTGGGCCTGCGGCCCGGGCATTATACTTCGCGTGCTCGGTTGAATGAATGTGCTCCTGGCCTGCGAATGCCGCCACCTGTTTCTTCAGTTCCGGATCGGTAATCCGGTCTCGGTAATGAAGCACGGATTTCACGAAAAATGCTTCTCCGTCCGGAAAGAACATGGACAGGGCTTCAATGAAACGCGTGGCAAAAGGATCATTATCGAGCCAGTAGCGCTTCTCCGGAAACTCGAACTTGAGGTGACGGACCTTGATGTCAACCCCCTCGGGAAGCGGCGTCGACTGGCGGACGGGGGCCTTTTCTTCATGGATTGGATTCGTCATGAAACCTCCTCTTGGGGTTATCGGCGGCTACTTGCCGGAATCAGGCCTCAGCGTAATTGGTTTTCCATATCTTCAGCAGGGCTGAGTTGTTATGGTCCCATGGGGTAAAGTCCGGGCGGAAATAGTCCAGGAAATCCGGGGCCATGTTCCGGATCAGGCCGGGCTGCGCAAAAAGCGTCTGGTACAAGCTCTTCAGGTTGCGAGCCTTGAATAACTGGCCATCCCGCCAGAGCATGGAAGTGGTGACCCCTGCTGTCGCCAGAATGAGGAAAAACGTTGCGCCAACAAGAGCAACCGCCCGTGTCGGATAGTCCCCGCCGACCAGGCGGTAAACGTCAAAGGCGACAGACTTGTGCTCGGTTTCCTCGGCGGCATGCCAGAGAAGCAGCTTCCGGTGCTCTATGTCCATTTTGCCTGCGGTAACGGTATCGTTGAG
>CAZSFB010000299.1:0-4304 GCA_964606035.1 uncultured bacterium
CCCCTTCCGGCACGTCTGCTCCCAGGAAGTCCGTCAGCCCGGCAGAAAGCCCTGAGAACCCTTGAGACCGCTGGATTGATCACACACTCCGAGAGGGTCAGGGGTCCTGAAACCCTGCAGGAAAATTCCGCCCCTGAAGCCGCACCGATACTGAATGAGGAACAATTCCGCGCCGTTTCGGCAATCTGTAATGCAATCCGGGCAGAGGTGTATGCGCCATTCCTGCTCAGCGGAGTCACTGGAAGCGGGAAAACTGAAGTCTATCTGCATGCGATCAGCGCTGCACTTGCGGCAGGCAAAGGTGCTCTGGTTATTGTACCGGAAATCGCACTGACACCCCAGACTGCCGGCCGCTTTGCTGCCCGGTTTCCGGGCCAGGTAGCGATACTTCATAGTGGACTTACGCCCCGGGATCGCCATACGGAGTGGTGGCGACTTCAGCGCGGCGATGCCCGCGTTGCAGTTGGAACGCGGTCGTCTCTTTTTGCTCCTGTGAAAAGACTGGGGCTGATTGTCGTGGATGAGGAACATGACACCTCTTTCAAGCAGGACTCCCTTCCCCGTTACAATGCCCGCGATACCGCGGTGAAGAAGGCCCAACTCCTAGGCATCCCGGTGTTGCTCGGATCCGCGACCCCATCATTGGAAAGTATCGAAAATGCCCGCCAGAGCCGCTACCATCTCCTGAAGCTGACCCGCCGGGTTGCATCCAGCCAGATGCCCCAAATCCAGGTGGTCTCCCTGCTCAAGGAAGATCGCCGGGCCGAATTCGATCCCGAGCGTCCCTGGTTCCTGTCAGAATCCGCTGAAAAGGCCATACAAGACACTGTCGCCGCTAATGAGCAGGTAATGGTGTTCCTGAACCGTCGAGGGTACGCCCCGGTATTTCCCTGTAAATCCTGCGGGCATACACCGGAGTGCCCCGGCTGTTCCATCCCCCTGACCTATCACCATCAGGAATCGAGACTCTGCTGCCATTATTGTGGTTTTCAGTCAGACCTGCCGTCAGCCTGTGCAAAATGCAGTGGTACAGAATTCGACAGCCGGGGCCTAGGGACCGAGCAGGTGGAAATCGCACTCAAGGAACGGTTCCCGAATATCCCGACTGCGCGCCTGGACCGGGATTCCATACGCAAGAAAGGGGCACTCGCAGCAATTCTTGAGCGGTTCAGGCGAAGGGAGATCGGCCTTCTCGTCGGCACACAGATCCTTGCCAAGGGACATGATTTTCCGGGTGTCACGCTCGTGGTCGTCTTGAATGCAGATCAGGCCCTGCGAATCCCGGATTTCCGTGCTGAAGAACGAGCCGCACAGCTGCTGGCCCAGGTATCCGGTCGCGCCGGCCGCAAGGACCTCCCTGGCAGAGTTATCGTTCAGACCTACGAACCAGAACACCCTGTAATTCAGTGGCTGCAAAACCCGGATGACTCCCTATGGGCGAGGCTGAGCGAAGAACGACGTGCACTGAACTATCCACCTTTCGGGAGAATCAGCACAGTTGAGCTGTCTGGGTCATCCGAAGCAGATGTCCAGAAGGCCGGGGAGATACTGGCCGCTCTGGGTCCGCTCCCCCCGGAAGTCAGTCTTTACGGTCCGACAGTACCCCCACTTGGGAGGATTGGAGGGAGATTCCGCAGGCGTTTAATGTTCAAAAGCCCTGATGCAAAATCTCTTTCCATGGCAATGGATACGTTCGAGCAATACATGGCGATAACCCTCCCACACAGTCTTAAAAGCAAGATTAAAATCGAAATAGATATTGACCCGCAGACCCTGCTGTAAATGCCTGTAAATCGCGGGGATTTAACGGCTCGGCACTGGTTGCCGATCTCTACCTCTGGCCGCTAAACTTGAACGAGAAAGGTTCTCATTCATTGAACTCCAAATCAGCGTTTTTTCTTCGCGCCGGTGTGGCAGCACTCCTCCTCGCATTTGTTGCCACTCGTGGTACCCGCGCGGGTCCAATCGATTCAACTTCAGGTTACGACCTCGGGCGGGCGGCGGTTGTAGAAACCGTTCTCAAGTTTGTTGCCGAGTCCTATATTGATCCAGGCCGCTTCGATCCCGAGAAGGCTTTCGAGAATACAATGAAAGACCTTGAGGCGTTCGTGCCTGAATTCCGCTGCGACTACGTGAAGGGCGCCAAACGTTTCCGCATCCAGATGAATACCCAGGCGAAGGAGGTCGAACCGGCACGGCTCCTTACCTATGACGACTATCTGAAAAACACGAAGACTGCGCTCGCTTTCATACAAAAAAACCTGAAGAGCAGCATTCCGCTTCCGAAAATTGAGTATGCAACCGTAAACGGCTTTCTGGGCACACTCGACCCGCATTCCCGCCTGATGGACCCCGACAGTTACGAGGAGTTCGTTGTTGCTACACAAGGGGAGTTTGGCGGCTTAGGTATCCAGATCCAGATGCGTGACAACCAACTCACGGTCATCTCGCCCGTTGATGACACACCTGCAGCCCGTGCCGGCATCCGTCCAGGTGACCGGATCACCAAAATCGAGGATGAGTCCACCGACAACATGTCGCTTGATGATGCAGTGAAGCGGCTGCGGGGTCCCGCAAATACGCAGATAAAGATCACCATTCTCCGTGGGAAACTGGACCCCTTTGACATCACGCTCACACGGGACCGGATCAAACTGAAGGCCGTTGAATCGACACTCCTCGACGAAGGGGTGGCTTATCTCAAGATCAAGAGTTTCCAGGAAAATACAGCTGCCGATCTGGAAAAATCTCTGGACACACTTCAGAAACAGCTTGGCGACGGGAACCCGCTGAAAGGTGCCGTCGTCGACTTGCGCAACAATCCCGGCGGACTCCTTGATGAAGCGACCGCGTTGGCTAACAGGTTTATCCGTGAAGGCGTGATTGTTACGACCGTGGACGGTCGTAACACCCGGGCAAACCGTGCCCGGGCTGCACCTGCCAAGAAATACGGGGCTCTGCCGGTCATTGTGCTCGTCAATGAAGGATCGGCATCTGCCAGCGAGATTATCGCCGGTGCGATCAAGAACCAGAGCCGGGGCCTGGTCATGGGACAACGCACGTTCGGGAAGGGCTCCGTGCAGAACGTTTTCCCCCTTGCCGACCGTTCCGCCCTGAAACTGACGGTTCAGCAGTACCTCACGCCCGGCGACATCTCCATCCAGAATGTTGGTGTCACACCGAATATCCAGCTGAATCCAGTAGTCGTTACCCCCGAAGAACTCCGGCTTCGTGCCCACCAGCGCACATACCGAGAGGTTGATCTGGACAATCACCTCCTCGCGCCTGGAGCGAATGAACCTGTAAGCAAGGACCGTCCCCAGATTGAAACCGAATATCTGCTTGAGCCTGAATCCCTCATGCCAAGTGAAGATGATCCCGCTGGCGAAGACCCGAGCCGTCCCTACTCAAGTGCCGAGCGGATGAAGTCGGACCTTGCAAAGGATTTCCCGACCCAGCTGGCGCGTCAGATAATCGTCGAAGGTGGTTCTGCCCAGCAGTCAGTATTCCTTGAAAACGCCCGGGCCACAATCCGGAAAGTGGCAAAAGCACAGTCGTCCGCCATTGACAAGGCACTCGCCAAAGCCGGTCTTGACTGGAGCATGGGTCCGTCACCACGTAGCGGCATCAATCTTGATGTGACCCTGACCATTCAGGATGACAAGGGTATCCCAGTCCCGGCCGCCGTCGCCGGCAAGAAAAACTACCTGAACCTGAAAGTCACCAACCGGTCACAGTCCATGCTCTACCGGCTCCACGCCTATACGGTTGCTGAAAATGGGTATTTCAACAATCAGGAGTTCCTCTTCGGCCGCATGGCACCAGGGGCAACTGCAGAGCGCAAGATTCCTGTTAATCTGGGTCACGGCCTTTCAGGCTGGAGCGAGTTCCTCAAGATTGCCTTCGAGGGGGGAGAAAACGAGAAGATTTTTGAGGTCGAACGGCTGGTGAACATCGCACGGGCCCCGTCTCCGCGCTTCGAACTGTCCTACTCGATTTCAGATAACCCCCAGACAAACCCCTCAATCAAGGGAGATGGAGATGGCTTCATCGAACCGGGTGAAACCATCGGACTGATATTCATACTGAAGAACAGCGGCAAGGGTGATTCAGAAAGAGCGTTCCTACAGTTGCAATCCAAGTCTACCCAACTGGTAGAGGTAAATGCGGGTGCGAACCGTGTACTTATTAAGCAATTAAAAGCTGGGGCGACGGAGACTGTATTCCTGCCAGTGCGGATATCCCGAGACTATATTGAGCCCAAGATTGTTCTTCCCCTGAAAATGGTCGATGCAAACTTCCCG
>CAZSFB010000300.1:0-4291 GCA_964606035.1 uncultured bacterium
GTAGAGCGTATCCTTGGATTCGCTCTCGGTGGGCTCGATCATGAGCGCATTCCTGACGACGAGCGGGAAAAAGACGGTGGGCGGGTGGTATCCCTTGTCGATCATCCGCTTAGCGATATCCAGGGTGCCGACACCACTGGCCCGCTGGAGCTCGTCGTTGAAGACAGCCTCATGCATGCAGATCTCGTCGTAGGCGATCTTGTAGGAATCCTTCAGGCTCACGCGCAGGTAATTGGCGTTCAGCACCGCTGCCTCGGACATCTCCTTGAGACCGGTGTTGCCCATGGTCCGGATATAGGCCCAGGCCCGGAGATTGATACCGAAGTTGGAGAAAAAGCTCCGGATGCGGCCGATGGTTTTCGGGCGGTCGTTCGAGAAGGAATAGGTGTCACCATTTTTTACGATGAACGGGACAGGCAGATAAGATTCCAGCCGCTCGGACACGACGACCGCACCTGCGCCGGGACCGCCACCGCCGTGGGGTGTCGAAAATGTCTTGTGCAGGTTGAACTGGGAAACATCCACTCCCATCTTGCCCATGGAGGCCTGACCCACGATGGCGTTCAGGTTCGCGCCGTCGCAGTAGAGCAGCGCCCCTTTCGAGTGCATCAAGTCGCCGATGTCGGCAATGGCGTTCTCGAACAGGCCGAGTGTGCTTGGATTTGTCAGCATGATGGCGGCGGTATCGTCATCAACGACTGCCTTCACCTCATCCAGCGTCAGCCGGCCGCCCTTGGCCTCAAGGGGAACGACTTCAAAGCCGCACATTGCAGCCGTCGCCGGATTGGTGCCGTGCGCAGTGGAGGGGACGATGATCTTCCGCTTGTTCCGGTGGCCGTGATCCAGGTGATAGGCCCGGATCATCAGAACGCCGGTGAACTCGCCGTGGGCGCCCGCGGACGGGTTGAGCGCGCAGGCCTTCATATCCACGGATTTCCGCAGGTCGTCGGTGAGTTCCCACAGGATGCGGAGCGCTCCCTGGGCGAACGCTTCCGGCATGAGCGGGTGCAGACGGGAGAAGCCGGGGTTCCTCACGATCGACTCATGCAGTTTCGGATTATATTTCATGGTGCAGGAACCGAGCGGGAAAAAGCCGGAATCAATGCAGTAGTTGTACTGGGCAAGCCGCGTGTAATGGCGGACCACCTCGAACTCGCTCACTTCCGGAAATCCGTCCAGTTCGCCACGCATGAGATGGGCTTCGGCGCCATCGGCCTGTTTCACCTCTGGAACCTCGAGCTTCGGCAGAAAGTATCCGCGGCGACCCGGGGAACCGCGCTCGAAAATCAGGGGTTCTTCCAGTGTGAGACCAGGAGTGCCCGGAGGGGTCAGCTTGGAGAAACTCATTTGAGCACCTCCTTGGCAAAGTTTACGAGGGCGTCGTGGTGGCGCTGCTGGTGCCGCTCCGTGGTGCAAAGCAGAAGATCATTGGCATGGGCCGGTCCGAGCAGTGCGCCCAGATCGACGCCAGCGGCCAGATGTTGTGCTTCCGCTTTCCGGATGAAATCCCGTGCCGGGACCGGCAGCTGGAGCGTGAACTCGTTGAAGGTGGGGCCGCTGAAGGCAGGCTTCACACCGGGCAGTTCCAGGAGCCGCTTCTTCAGGCTCTGGGCCAGCGAAAGGTTCTGGCGGGAAAGCTCCTTGAGTCCGTGCTTGCCCATGAGCGAGCAGTAAACCGTCACCCACAGGGCGCAAAGCTGCTGCGAGGTGCAGATGTTGGAAGTTGCCTTCTCGCGCCGGATGAACTGCTCACGGGTCGTTAGCGTCAGCACAAATGCACGGCGGCCATCCTGGTCCACGGTCTCGCCCACGAGGCGTCCGGGCATCTGGCGGACATATTCCTTCTTGCAACAAAAGATGCCCACGTTGGGGCCGCCGAAAAATGGTGGAAGCCCGAGTCCCTGTGCCTCGCCCACGACGATATCCGCCCCGAACTCGCCGGGCGGGCTGAGGAGCGCCAGCGACAGGGGGTCTCCGGTAATGGCGATGAACAAGGCACCACTGCCGGAATTGGCCTCGGAAACCGCTTTCCAGTCCTCGATCACACCGAAGATGTTTGGGCTCTGTACGACAATGCCGCCGGTCTCGGGGCCGAGTGCAGCCTTGAGCGCCGCAAGGCTGGTGCGCCCGGTCTTCGGATCATGCGGGATCGTGACTATTTCGATCTGCTCCAGCGGAGAGACGAACGTGCGGATTGTCTCCAGATAATGCGGGTGAACCGCCGCCGAGACGAGAAACCTTTTCCGCTTCGTCAGCCGGTGGGCCATCAATACGGCTTCGGCGGCACCGGTGGCGGCGTCATACATGGAGGAGTTGGCGATCTCCATGCCGGTGAGCATCGCCATATAGGTCTGGAATTCGTATGCGCCGATCAGTGTGCCCTGGGCGATTTCCGGCTGATAAGGCGTGTAGGCAGTGGCGAACTCGCCTCGGGAAACCAGATGCTCGATCGCAGCCGGTGTGTAGTGGTCATAGCATCCGGCGCCGAGGAACGAGATCAGGTCGCCGGGCCGCTTCGCGGCAATGGAATCCGAGAGCCGCTGAAGTTCCATCTCCGACACGGGCGGGTCGATAGGCAGCAGCCCCCGTACCCGGACGCGCTCGGGAATCTGCCGGTCGAAGATCTCCGTCACTGAGCTGAAGCCGGTTTTCTCCAGCATCTCTTTGGTGTCGGAATCGGTGAGTGGAATGTAACGCATGGACCTTACCGTACGGGCCTGCGGGCGGGGAGTTTGAACGCCGCCGGGACCCCGCCGCATCCGGGTCCCGCCGGTGGTGCAAATGGCTACTGGGTGATGAGAGCCTTGTACTGTTCCGAGTTCAGAAGCTTCTCGAAAGCGCTCGCGTCCACCGGAGTCACCCGGATCATCCAGGCCTTGTAGGGGTCGGCATTCACGGCCTCGGGGGCATTCGTGAGAGACGAATTGATGGCCGTGACTTTCCCGGAAACCGGCGCGTAGAGATCACTCACCGCCTTCACGGATTCAATGACCCCGAACGCCTTTCCCGCGGTGATCTGGGTGCCGATCTCGGGCAGTTCCACGAACACGACATCACCGAGCTGCTCGGCTGCAAACTCCGTCACTCCAATGACCAGCTCATCGCCCTCCTGACGTGCCCATTCATGCTCCGCCGTGTATTTCAGATCGCCGGGAATGTTCATTGTGGAGGGGGCCTCGCTTTGTCTGGATTCTCTGGACAGGAGGTGGTGTTCCACCCGGCGCAAAAATGCCCCGGAGCCTCCGGGAAATCAACGGTTTCCGCACCCTGAAGGCGAAAGTTCCTGTGGATAAGTGGTAGTAGAGTCCGCTTTGCAGTGCGTCGAAAAACAAAACGGGCCGCCCTTATGGACGGCCCGTTTACTGAACCCGGTAGCAGGTTACTTCACATCCCAGGTTTCGCCCGAATAGATGAGTTTCTTCAGGTCGCCGGTGCCGCTCTTTTCCTGGGCCTGACGAATCTGGTCGTTCATCATCTCGTCGAATGTGGGCCGCCGAACGGCGCGGAAAACGCCCATGGGGACCGGGAATTTCTCCTCGTCGAGCCGCGAGAGCAGGAATGCCATCGTCGGGTCCGGATTCGTCTCGTCGTGAACGACGATATCCTTCTCGGTGGCGCCGTTCTCGCCGATCGTGACAACCTCGAGCTGGAATCCCTTCAGCCGCAGGCCCTTGTTGTTGTCCTTGCCGAAAATCATGGGCTTACCGTGTTCCAGGTACAGCACACGGTCGGAGCGGACGCTCTTGTCCACGATGCCGTCATAGGCTCCGTCATTGAAAATATTGCAGTTCTGGAAAATCTCGACGAACGAGATGCCGCGGTGCTCGGCGGCCCGCTTCACCACGTAGCGCAGCGATTTCGGGTCCACGTCCATCGTGCGGGCGACGAAGGTGGCCTCGGCGCCGAGTGCCAGCGATATCGGATGCAGCGGGTAGTCCACTGAGCCCATCGGGGTGGACTTGGTCTTCTTGCCCATCTCCGAGGTCGGTGAATACTGGCCCTTCGTGAGACCATAGATCCGGTTGTTGAACAGGAGGACCTGCATGTCCACGTTCCGGCGGATGGCGTGGATCGTGTGGTTGCCGCCGATGGAGAGTGCGTCACCGTCGCCGGTGATGACCCACACGGAGAGGTCCGGGTTGATGGACTTCACGCCGGTAGCCACGGCTGGGGCCCGGCCGTGGATCGAGTGAATCCCGTAAGTATTCATGTAGTAAGGGAACCGGCTTGAGCAGCCGATACCTGACACGAATACGAACTTTTCGCGCGGACTGCCCAGTTCCGGCAGCAC
>CAZSFB010000301.1:0-4287 GCA_964606035.1 uncultured bacterium
GTAAAACACGTCGTTGCCGTAGATTTCCCGCTCGCGTTTTTCCATCTCGGGGTCGATGTCGCCTTCCTTGCGCAGGGTATAGTCCACAAACCCCTTGTAGTTCTCCGGCTCCCATCGCATGAAGTAGGTATTGATCGCAAGGTTGTAACCCATGAGCAGTTCGTCCCGCTTCTGCGGGAGCGGCATGCCGGACCGCTCCGCCAGGCGGGTCACCTTGGCGATGAACTTGCCGAAGAAGGCGAACACATCCATGCCAAGGGCCTCGAAATAGGGCCGGTAGTCGAAGATCGCCCCAAGGGCGGGCGCAAGCATCATGGCACGGCTCACCTGGTAGCGCTTGCTCTTGGTCACGTGCTCCGGGATGTTCCCTTCCTGGTTGTAGTTCTGCGGGAATCCCACATGACGGGCCTCGTCCCGGTGGAACTGGTGCATGATGTCCTCGATACCCGGGAAGTGGGAGAACGTCGAGAAGATGCTTGTGGCAAAGCTCTCCAGCATGACATTCATGCCAAACAGCCGGTTGTAAGGCTCCGCACGGGCCACGCTCTCAAACAGGAACCGCGCCGAGTTGTGCAGCGGCTTCAGGATGCCCAGTGTGCGGAGCATCTCGCGCAGCACGATGAAGTGTTTGGCTTCCTCCATCACCTGGAGCGACATTCCCATGCGGGCTCCGGTGCCAGTCACGTGGGGAATCAGGGTAGCTGAGGTGTAAAGGGCGTAAGCCTCGCCATGACAGATTAGCGAGAGGATCCAGCCAAGCGCATCGCGCTGCTCCTGCGTTGTTGCAGCCTCGAAACGGCGGCGTACTTCTTCGGAAGACGCCTTCTTCACCATCTCGCAGGTCTCACTGATTTCCTTCTGGGCCTCAGCGCGCTTTTCGTCGCGGGTGGCGTCGTGGAATCCCAGATACGGTGCCGCGATCTCGGCCTTCCAGATATTGGCGAGTGCCTTCTCGTAGTTGCGGCTCGTCAGGACTTCCATTTCGCCGCCCACGAAGTTCGCGGTCCTGTCATCATAGGTATTAACAAGGTGATTATCGACGTATTCACGGGCGCGGTCTTCGTATTTGCGGTAAAGACCAGAAACGCCAAAAAAGGCGGCATCCGCCGCCTTGTCGAGAGTCCGGTAAGCCAGCTTGCGAACAGGGTTCATGCTCATACCTCCAGGATCCATCAATAAAGACATTACTGTCTTTTAAAAGTCAGGTCAAGGGAATTGATACGGTGCATCATCAGATGCCGCTTCAAATCCACCTGTTTCAGTCAGGATTGCTCCCTGCCATCACTGCTTGCCGGCGGAACGGATCAAATGGCCAATAGTTCCGGACCGTGCCATAGTCGCGGAACTACGAGAGAAACCGCCGTGCCGGAATCCGTGCAAACAACCCGCCTGCCCTGGCCACTGGTCGTCCTGCTACTGCTCGCGCTGGCCGGAGGGATCGCCGAAACCGTCTGGGTCACCCGGCGGGAAATCATCGCCGTCAATGACGCTACTGGCAAAGACAGGCGCATCGTGGATCTGGAGTGGGCCTACCGCTCATCCACTCCGGCTGCCCGCGCACGTGTGGAACAACTCCTCGAACTGCCTGGCGGGCAGGAGATCTACTGGATCTATCCCGAATCAGCCGCCACGGCGCCCCAGGCCGTTCAGCGGTATCTCGCCGCATCAGTCCTTTATCCGCGGCCTGTGCTGCGCCGGGAGCTGAAGCACTGCCCCCAGACGCCGATAGAACCGCTGCCGGAGGTCGTCGACGAATGCACGGGCTGATGCGGGCCGCCGCCGCCACAGGCCTGCTCGCCGCCGTGCTGCTGGCGGGCGTACAGATGTACGCGGCGTCGCGGCTGCCACTCCCCTCCTATGACGGACGGGTGATCTGGGAGTTCAAGGCCCGGATACTGTTCGAGCGGGGCATCAACGCCGGGGAGCTGAAAAGCCCCGACGCCCTCGTTCCGCACGCCGACTACCCCGCGCTGCTCCCGCTCTCGGCCGTGGAGATGGCCTCGCATCTGGGGAACTGGTCGCCGGCCTATCTCGCCTCCATCGGGATCATGGCCTTCATGGCGTGCCTTTATCTTCTCTGGCGGCAGGCAGAGGGTTCGCCTGCGGGCCAGCTCGCCGTGCTCGCGTGGGCATTCCTGCCGTCACACCACCTGGTCTATGAGAGCTGCATCCGGAGCGGCACAGCAGACCTGCTTGTCGGAGCGTTTATCCTCGGCTCCGGCTGCTGCGCAGTCATCGCCCACCGCACCAACAACCTGTTGGTCATCGCTGCGGGCGCGGCTTGCATCGGACTTGCCACGGCCACCAAATATGACGGCTTCATGTGGGCCATCGCGTTCATTCCGGTAGGATTCGCCCTGAGCCGCAACGATCCCGACTGGATTTCCCGGGGACTCCAGATCACCGCCGCCTGCGGTATCACCGTGGTTGGAGTCGCCGCACCGTGGCTCCGCATGACGCTGAACTGGAATCCCGGCCAGACGGAGCCCTACTTCTACCGGTTTGTCACTGGCGCGGGCTTTTTTGATCTCCCCCGCTGGTTCTCACATGCCGGAGAGATGCTCGTGGAACTCCTGTTCAGGCCCGACCGGTCTTCACTGGCAATCTGGTTGGTGCTGCTCGCGGCCAGTGCCGCCTGGAAACGGGGCGTTCTCGACCCTTTGAGCCGGGCGATGCTGCTGGCCGGGGGTGTCTACACTCTGGCGGCACTTGGTGCCTACCAGGTATCGCCCTGGCCCACCGGAGGACAGGTGACGGTGAGCTTCTACCGGCTGATCATCCAGATGGCGCCACTGCTTACGCTCGTGGCTGTACGGAGCATCCGGCACATGGAAACCGCGGATGCCGTTACCCCGCGCCTGCCCGGCTCAATGGCCGCCTGACCAGAGAAAACGGATCGCCTTGTGTTTACGTCCGGCGGCCGCCTGGCCATTGTCGCGGACCTCCACGGCAAACCCGTCAACCAGCAGGTTTGCGTCCAGCACGGCGAACTTCACCAGATGTTTCCCGCAGAAGCGGCTCCCCCCGGCGTCAGATCCGTCGCCGGAAGCCGCCGGTACGGCCGTCACCGTTCCGGAGAACTCCGTGCCGTCACCGCTCACAAGCCGGATGGACAGATCCCCCGGCGCAGTGCAGTCGCGGCCATCGGCAAACTCTGACAGTTCGAACGTCGCCACACCGGGGCCGGTCCATTCCACATCGAACCACGTGTCGAACCGGAGCGGGCACTCGACCTTTCCGTCGGCATCGCACAGACGGGTGTCACTGGCGGAACCGGCCGCCGGAAATCCGCCCGTACGGACGCTCGGCTTCAGCAGATAGGCCGCGTCAGCGTAGCATGGAAGCCCGGCGCACAGCCGGTCCTTTCCGGCGCAACTGGCACCCATCACAATCAGAACAGCCGCAAAAATTACATATCCCGGTTTCATCTCAAGCTCTCCGTCCCTGCCCGGCGAAGGCAGTCCGCTTCGGGCGCGCTATCCGGTCCGGCGCAGGCCATGTTCACGTTATCAAAAACACACATGGAGTGCACGAATCCCTTTTCCCCGGATCGTGTCCGCACCTCGAACCACTCCGCATCACCCGGAATGCTCCGGAGTACCTGGAATGGTGTGCCCCGCTCGACCGGAGTTCCTCCGGTACCGCCAGCCTCCTCGTGAAAACCCGCGTATCTGCCGCCGCCCGCGCATTCGGGAAGGAGCCCGCCCCGGTCACCAGCATAGTAAACATCACTGCCCGCCTTCGACGCCTCCACCCGCGCCAGATAGACCCGGTGATAGCCCAGATAGGCGAGCACCACGGACCCCGTCAGCATCGCGGCAAGCATCACCCATGACCAGACGGGGGACTCTCCGTTCCTGTCCGTACCTTCCACAGGCTCCGTCATCGCTGTTTCACCCGCCCATCACCCGGCGGGCCTTTTCCAGCCCCAGACGCAGATTCTGGTCGAGATCAAGTCCGAACGCCTCGTCCCACGCAAACCACCGGACCCGTTCCGCCTCCCCCAAAGGCGGCGCGAGTGCCTCTTCCATCTCCGCCATCAGCAGGAACCTGAGATCATGGTGGGCGTGGGCCGGTTCCGCACCTCTGGCCGGAATGTCGTGAACATCCACGTCAAACGGTTGCGGAACCCCCTGAGCGAACGCGAGGGACTTCAGCCCCGTCTCCTCGGCCGCCTCGCGGAACGCACCCTTGGCCGGACTGTCGTCCTGCGGCTCCAGGTGGCCGCCCGGCTGGACCCAGATGCCCAGTTTCAGATGGTGCAGAAGCACTGTGCCCCGGTTTTTC
>CAZSFB010000302.1:0-4252 GCA_964606035.1 uncultured bacterium
GTGATCCCGAAAAGCGTCGGGATCATGAGCAGCAGTCGCCTGAGCAGGTAAGTACGCAACCGGAACTGGTCCTTTCCGGATCAGGGAGCGACGGCGGTATATTTCTGGAGGTTCTTGGGAACGAACCATTCCCGGTAGTCCACACAGGGCCGGGGTGTATAGAAATGGATGTTCCGGTAACGATTGCTGGCAGCGATGGTGGCCTTTCTGCTGAAAAGGAAAAGGTAGGGAGCTTCGTCGTAGATGACCTTCTGCATCTCCCGGATCAGAGGAATCCGCTTTTCCCGGTCCAGTTCCTTCCGGTTCTTGAGGATCAGTTCGTCCACGAGTGCACTCCGGAACCCCACGTAATTTGAACCCCCCTCTATATCAGCCTGGGATGAGTGCCAGAGCTGGTAGTAGTCAGGATCCGGAGAAAGCGCCCATCCCAGCATGGCGGCTTCGTAGTCCCGTTTGTCGAGTTTCTTGAGGAGGTTCGCCCAGTCGAGGATAGAAATGTTCATTTTTATACCCGCACGTTTCAGGGTGTCCTGGTAGTAAGTGACGGTCTGCTCGCCCTCGGGGCTGCCCTGGCTGATGATGATGGTGAACTCGAACGGCTTTCCGTCCCGGTCGAGAAGGCCATCACCATTGGTGTCAGCCCAGCCGGCCTCCTTGAGAAGCGAGGCAGCCGCCTGCGGGTCGTATTTCCGCTCGGGAAGGTCAGGATTCCAGTACGGGGACTTGTCGAATTCGGTACTGTTGATGGGCCTTGCCAGTCCACGCCAGATCTGCTGCGCGATCTTCTCCCGGTCGATCAGGTGATGCAGTGCCACGCGGGTTTTTGCATCCGCGAACATCGGAAGCCGCGAATTCCAGCCGATGTAGCTGTAGGCGGGAAAATCGTACTCCAGCCGGTGGTTTTTTGCCCGGAATTCAGGGGTGGCGGCTTCCCGGAACCAGACTTCGGGCCGGATGCTGACAGCATCCAGGTTCCCCTTTGTGAAGCTGATAAACTCGGCCTCGGGATCGGCAATGAACAGGAACACCATCCGGTCCAGATGCAGCCGATCTTCTTTCGGGCCCCAGTAGTCGCTGAACCGGGCCAGGGTGAGGGACTCTCCCCGTTTCCAATCCACAAACCGGAGCGGTCCCGTGCCCACCGGGGTTTCATTGGCGGGCTGGGTATTGAATTCCTTGCCGGTGGCCTTCCCATAGATGTGCTTCGGGAGGATGGGTACGAAACCGCCACAGATCTCGAGCGCCTTGAAATGGGGTTCCTTGAACCGGCATTCGAAGGTATCGGGTCCGGTCTGTTTCAGGTAATCGACCTGGGAGAAGTAGGACCGGGTTTCTGCGGCGTCCACTTCCGGATCCATTATGCGCTCGTAGGAAAAAACCACATCCTCGATGGTCATGGGATTCCCGTCGTGAAACCTGACGCCCTGACGGATCTTGAAGGTGTAGGTCTGTCCGTCGGGGCTCACGGTCCAGCTCTCGGCGAGCGTCGACTTGTATTCAAGGGTTTTCAGGTCCCGGTCGATCAGGGATTCAAACAGGAACGACAGGACCGCCCCCGAGGAGGTGTCATTGGCGATTATCGGATTCAGGCTTGGAGGATTTGATGTGAGATTGCGAACGATCCAGTCGCCATCCACCGGCTCCCCTTCAGCCGGAACAGAACTCATACCCCGGTAGTCTTCCGGCTGCATCGGAGTGCTGCTGCGGCTCTTGCAGGAGGCTGCTGTCGCAAGAAGTACGAAAAAAGTGACGGTCAGAACGGACTGGCGAGATGGTTTCACGGGACAGGGGTTCCTTTCGGTCGCTCAGGGTTCCGGCACGGGTGCCGGAAGGGCCTCCGGTATTCCCAGAAGCTCCACGGGGACCCCTTTCGGGGGTACCAGCGTGAACAGGGATTCATCCACAGAGGAGGGGTTCAGTTCGAGATCGGAATACGAAAGTTCCAGTGCGAGCTGGCGGCCGGGGATGGCGAGCCGGACAGTGCCAGGCATCATCACGCCGGAAATCGCTGACCAGCGGCCCCATTCGACGGAAAGCGATTCCCCGTCAGGTGTGTTCCGGCTCCACCGCACGGGAAGGTGCGTTCCGGAGTCGAACCAGTAGACATCGCCGCCGGGGACGGCGACGAACTGCCAGCTCCGTTTCTGGGGGTCCTCTGCCGGGCGGCCCATTGCGCCAGCGGCCGTACTTTCAGCGAAACCCGCCGGGTGTCCGAGAAGCGCTGCGACGACTTCCGACGCCCGCAAGTCGATCGGGAACCGGTCCAGGAGAACTCCCTGGTCGGCGGGGCCGCGGAAAAAGCGGCGGTTCGAGACATCATGCAGCGCCAGGTCCCGGCAGTCGCTGGCCACATACGCCTGCGGACGGTCGAACAGCCCGAGCATGGTGAGCCGGAAGGAACAGGGTTTTGCCAGCAGCAGTTCCTCGGTGAAAACGGTTTCCCGGCCGGGTTCGGTGAACCGGGCTTTTGCGACAGCAGAGACCCCCGCCAGTTCTTCCCACCGGGCCAGCAGGTTTCCGGCAAGTACGGAGGTTTCGGGCAGCGGCGTCCAGACTGCGGGTCCCATGGGCTCAGGCCGGATCCAGGCGCACCCCTGTGCAAGCAGGAAAAGTACAATGGCAAAATAGAGCTTCCGGTTCATGGCCTTGCCTTCTTTGCCGGTTTTGCCGCGCCGTTCTGGTGTTCTTCGAGCTTTTTCTCGATCCGGGCCTTCAGGTCATCATCCGGGTTGAGTTCCAGCGCCTGGTGCCAAGTTGAGATTGCCTTCTCCAGATCACCGGCGGCCTTGTAGGCGTCCCCCAGATGGTCCCGGATTTCTGCCACCCCCGGCGACATCTCCACCGCCTGCCGGAGCACTTCCAGTGCCTCGGTAAACTTTCCCTGCCGGTACAGCACCCAGCCCAGTGAATCGGTGATATTTCCGTCGTCGGGCATCAGTTCCAGTGCCTGGCGAATCATCTGCTCGGCCTGGGGCAGGTTGATCCCGCGGTCGGCCCATCCGTAGCCGATGAAGTTGAGGGCCTCCGCATTCTGCGGTTCCATGTCGAGGACCTTCTGCATGGTCCGGATCGAGGCGTCGAAATCGGTTTTTTCCAGAAGATAGGCGAGCACTACATGCAGCCGGATGGACGCGGGGAACTTTTCGAGCGCCTCCCGGGCCACCCGGATGCCGTCCGGGTGGCGGTGGGCCCGCATGAAAATCCCCGCGAGATATTCCGGGATCCGTGGTTCCTCGGGCCGGGCCCCCATGCCCCGGGTCAGGAGATCAATGGCCTCGCCCTTTCGTTCGAGTTTCTCCAGCACGAATGCGTGATAGAGCAGCGCCTCCAGGTAGACCGGTGATTCGGGCCGGATGCGGCTGAACTCCACGGCGGCAGCATCCGGCTGCCCGGCGTTGTCATAACTGATTGCCAGATAGTACCGGACGGCATCGTTTCCGGGATCGCGGGCCAGTACCAGCCGGAACTCTTCTATGGCCCCAGGAAAATTGCGCTGTTCGAAGTGAGCGAACCCGAGCCGCGCCAGCACGTCCAGGTTGCCGGGCTGGAGATCCTTTTCCCGTTCAAGGGTCTTGACTGCCGCCTCCAGTTCACCCTGGTTGATGAGGGCAGAACTGTAGAGACGCCGGAGCTCCTCGTTTTCCGGGTCCACCTCCTCGGCGAGCTGGCGGAGAATCTCAAGGGCTTTCCGCTTCTCGCCGTACTGTTCGTACAGGAGGAACAGGTCGATATAGGCCCGCTTGAACCTCGGGGCGATGCTGATGGTCTGGAAATAAAGGTTCTCCGCATCGGCGGTTTTTCCCTGCGCCGCGGCTATCTGTGCCAGCGAGAACAGCGCAAGCGTATGCAGAGGTTCGATCTCGAGTACTTTCTGGAACGTCTGGCGGGCGTCCCCGAGACGGCCGAGGGTCGTTTCCACAGAGCCCTTCTGGAGTAGTGCCTGCACGTTTCCGGGCTCCACTTTCAGCGCGGCGGTCAGCTCCTTCACCGCCTCGGCGAGGGCTCCCCGGGCGGTAAGCAGCTGGGCATATTTGAGCCGTGCCGGCACGTTTTCCACATCCAGCCGGACCGCTTCCGCTGCTTCGGATTCCGCCTGGGCGATCTCGCCCTTGAGCTGATAGATCTGCGCGAGCCGCAACCGGATTTCGGACGACGATGGATCAAACCGGGCGGCGTCGAGGAAATCCGTTTCCGCGCCCCGGATATCCCCGGTACGGAGCTTCATTTCCCCTTCAAAAAACTTGCGGAACGC